>NZ_VWNA01000002.1:300000-404586 GCF_009600605.1 Segnochrobactrum spirostomi
TCAGCTGACACGTGGCGGACGGGTGCACATGACCCGGACGGCACAGGAAGGGTTTGGTAAGGGACTGCGGTCGACCGACGAGGTGGTCATTGAGGCGACGGGCAACGGCATGGCGGTGTCCCGGGTGCTGTCGCCGTTCGCGGCGCGGGTGGTGATCGCCAACCCCTTGTGCAGGTCAAGGCGATCCCGCACGCCCACGTGAAGACGGATGCGATCGACGCCGGCACGTTGGCCAGCCTGCATGCGGGGGGGTACCTGCCGTCGATCTGGACGCCGGACGCCGCCACGGAGCGCCGGCGTCGACCGGTGCGCGGCGCTACCAAGTGGTCCGGCACCGGACGCGGATCAAGAACGAGGCGCACGCCATCCTGCACGCCCATCTGATCCCGCCCTGTCCCCACGCCGACCTGTTGAGCAAGGTTGGACGGGAGTGGCTGGGCCGGCAGCCGCTGTCGGATGACGAGCGGGCCGCCATCGACCGGCATGTGCGGGAGCTGGACCGGCTGGGGGAAGACCTGAAGGCGTTGGACCGGGAGATCGCCCAGGGGGCGCTGGACGATCCGACCATCCGGCGGCTGATCAGCGTCGAGATGCCCTGGATGTAGGCTTCCTGAATGACGGCGGTCAGCACCTTCTCCGCCATCCGACGCGGCTCGAGGAAGCTCGTGAAATAGCTTCCGTTGCGGAGCCGTGGGATGCGCAGCTCCACGGTTCCGGCCCGCGTCTCCCAGTCTCGCTCGCGGTAGCCGTTGCGCTGCGCCAGACGATCCTTGGTCTCCTCGCCCCACTCGGCGCCGGTAGGGGCGCTGCCCCCCAGTTCCATCAGACGCTCGGCGGCGAAGTCAATCATCTCCCGCAGCACATCCGCATCGGGGCACTTCTCCACGAGCGCCCGCAGGCTCCTCATCATGTCGGTCATCGGTGGTTCCTCGGTCAGGTTGGTGCTCGCAGCTCCGACCATACCGACCGCCATCGATGACCACCTTCCGCATCAGCTACACCACATCGCTGGACACGATCGGCCGGAGCGCGCTTGAGCCTTCTGTGCCGTCGACGCCGACGGAAGCCGGATGTCGGCGCTCTTGAACCTTTCACCGCAATCGGAGATAGACGGCACGAGGGATCTGCGAGCGGTCCATTTGCCCGGATTTGGCGGCTCGGGTCCTTGCATCGCGGAATGGGAAGGGCCTGTCGTTGCCAAACGAATCCGACAACGATTTCGGTACGTTGCGAGAGCAGGCCCGCGTTGCGTGGCTCTACTTCACCGGGGGCCTCACGCAAAAGGAAATCGCTGACCAGCTCGGTATTACGAGGCTCAAGGTCAATCAGATAATCGGCGCCGTCAGGGCAGATGGCTCGGTTCGAATCGACGTCGACCTACCGCTCATCGATTGCGTTCAGCTCGAGGAAGCGCTGAAGGAGAAATTCGGCCTCAGCGACGCTGTTGTCGTCCCGACCGTTGGCGATCTCTCCGAGCAGCAGCGCACGATCGGCGAAGCCGGCGGTACGATGGTGAATGCTCTGATCGGGGGCCGCGATCTCGGGATCGGAATCGGCTGGGGGCACACGCTGAGCTTTGCCACGCGACGGCTCACCGCAAGAGCGAGCCCAAATTCTTGGGTCGTCAGCCTGACGGGGGGCTTTACCCGCGCCTCGGGCAGCAACACGTTTGAAATCGCGACATCAGTGGCCCGGGCACTTAACGTCGAGTGCCATTACATCACCGCGCCGATCTATTGCTCGAGCACGGAGAGCCGCGAGACGCTCCTGCACAATGACGAGATCGCCGACGTGCTCGCCCGCACCGAAATCGCCGAGGTGGCACTGATTTCATGTGGCGATCTCTCCGCGCGTTCGCAGATCGCTTCGCTGAGAATCGTCAAGGACAATATCGACGACCTGCTGCGGCTTGGCGCCGTCGGGGAGGTTCTCGGATGCATCCTGGCTGCTGATGGACGTCCAGTCGAGCATTTCCTGAACGACAGCATCATGGCCATGTCGCTGGAGGCGTTGAAGCTAAAGCCGATATCCGTGCTCGTTGCCGGGGGCATTCACAAGGCGCCGATCATCTACGCTGCGCTGCGCGGCAAATACGTCAACCGCCTCGTCACCGACGAGCTGGTGGCGCGCATCCTGCTCGAACGCGCGCCCTGATTTGTGCAGCCGCGGCGACCGCGGCGCTCTCTCAGCCTCGCGAACGCAACGCCGCATCGAGCGCTTCGGTCATCGCTTTCAAAGTCACGAACGTCGACGCCGCGCCGGGATCGATGTGACCGATCGAGCGTTCGCCAAGCTTTGCGGCCCGCCCACGGCGCGCGGCGATTGTGGCGGTCGCGTTCATGCCGGCTTCGGCTCCAAGTGTCGCAGCCTGCATGGTCGCGAGCGACGAAGCACCGTTCGCGACCGCTTCCCTCGCCCGCTCGGCCGCCGGAACCCAGGCATCGACCATCGTCTTGTCGCCGGGCTCCGTGCGACCTCGCTCACGGATACCGCCAGACGCCGCCTCAATCCAGGACGCCATCGCGTTGGCGTCGAGATTGAGGCGATCGCTGACAGCCGTGCCGGCGCGCAGAAACGCCGTCGCATAGAGCGGCCCAGACGACGCACCGACAGCATCGAGGAAAGTCTTGGCCATCCGCTTGCAGATCGCCTCGATCGTCTCGCCTTCGGGCGCTGCCGCCAGAGCCTTGGCGACAGCCGTCCAGCCGATCTCCATGGTGACGCCGTGATCGCCGTCGCCGATGATGCCGTCGAGCTCGCTCAGCCAATCGCGCTTGGCGATAATGGCGAGACCGACATTCTCCATCATGCGGCGGAAGATGGCCGGCGTGATGTCACCAGATGTCTTCAATGGCAGATCCGAGGCGGCAGCTCCATCCGACGCGGTGTCGGCGCGGATCGCCGCCGTGTTGCCATGGGTCCTGTGGCGCCCTGTGGCATGCGCAACCGTCTCGCCGACCCGGAGGGCAACGCTGTGGCAGGGATGATCGAGCAGCGGCTTCAATTCCGCGTCGAGTTTCATCAGCGTGATGGATGCGCCGGCCATTTCGAGCGAGGTGGCGTATTCGCCAACCCAACTGTGATGGATACGAATGCCTCGCTCTTCAAGCAGAAGACGCGTTTTCCTGTGAAGGAGATAGAGCTCGATATAGGTCGTCGCGCCGAGGCCGTTGACCAGCACCGCAACTTCGTCGCCGGCCGCCACCTCAAGGTCCGCGAGGATCGTCTCGACAAGATCCGTCGCAACTTCGTCGGCACTCTCGACTCGGGTGCGACGAACGCCGGGCTCGCCATGCAGGCCCATGCCGATTTCCATCTCTTCGTCGCCGATCTCGAAATTCAGCTTGCCCGTCTGCGGCAAGGAACAGGCAGAGAGTGCGACGCCCATGGTGCGTGTCATGGCGTTAGCATGGCAGGCCAGCCGATACACTTCATCGATGCCCATCATGCGGTCGGACGCAGCGCCCGCCACCTTGAATACGAAGAAGTCGCCGGCAATCCCTCGCCGCTCGCCGATGCGATCCTTGGGCGCCGATGCAACGTCGTCTGTCACCGCGACACTGCGGACCGGCGTGCCCTCGCGGCTCAGTTCGTTGACCGCCATGTCGAAATTCATGACGTCGCCATTGTAGTTCCCATAGAGGAAGACGATGCCGGCGCCGTTTTCGACCTCGTGGGCGGCGTCGAGAATGAAAGCTGGCGACGGCGAGGCAAACACGTTTCCGATCGCACTGGCGTCGGCAAGCCCGCGCCCGACATAGCCGGCAAAAGCGGGCTCATGCCCGGATCCGCCACCGACGACGATGCCGACCTTGCCCGCGCGGGGGCCGTTGACCGCGACAATCGCCCGACCGGTCTTGCCGGCACCGCGCAGGATGTCGGGATGAGCACCGAGCATGCCTTCGATCATTTCCGGGATGATGCGATCAACCGCATTGATCAGTTTTTTGGTCTTTGAAGTCATCGGAGATTCCGTCCAGACGGGCGTGGGCGAGGCGTGGAGCGTGGGAGGCCTGAGTGCCGAGCGCTGCCAGAAGGGCTGGCGCGAGAGATCACTAGGCCGTTTCCTTGCGCAGATAGCGCCGCGAAATCGCATCGAAGGAAATGGCGAGCACGACGATGGCACCGCTGACGATTCCCTGCCAATACGGTGAAACGCCGAACAACACGATGATATTCTCAATAATGCCGATGATGCAGGCACCGAAGATGGCGCCCAGCGGAGTTCCAATTCCGCCGGTCGTCGCCACGCCGCCGATGACAGCCGCGGCGATGGGAGCCAGCACCCAGGTCTCGCCGATGGAGGGCTGGGCCGTGCCGAGGCGCGCCACCATCAGAATACCGGCAAGCGCCGACAGAAACCCGGCGAGGGTGAAGACCAGAACCCGGATACGGTTGACCTTGATGCCCAGCATGCGCGCGGCGGCGGCATTGTTGCCGATGGCATACATGTAGCGCCCAAAAGGTGTCTTCGCCGCGAGAAAGGCCACGATCGCCAGCGCCATCACCATGATCACGAACGGAACCGGCATGCCGAGGATGTCACCGCGGCCGAGAAACTGAATCTCTTTCGGAATCCCGGTGATCGCGACACCGCGCGTCAGCACGAGATTGGCACCGCCGATGACGCCGGCCGTGCCGATGGTGAGGACGAGCGAATGCAGCCCTAGCGCGGACACCAGAAACCCATTGAAGAAGCCGAGTGCAGCGCCGAGCACCAGGGCGAGCGGCAGAGCGGCAATCGGCGGCCAGCCGAACGTCACCATGAGCATACCCGCGACGACGCCGCAGAGGCCGCCGACGACACCCAACGAGAGATCCAGCTCTCCGATGATCATCAGGCTGGCCTGACCGATGGTGACCAGACCGACGAATGCCAGGGCCCTTGCGACGACCGACAGATTGTAGCCGGTGAGAAAGTAGGGCGACAAAAGCGAGGAGATGCCGAAGATTACGACCAGGATGACGAACACGCCGGCGAGCGGGTTGCTCAACAGTGCGGAAAAAGACCTACGCAACATTCTTATGCCCTTTCGCACCAAAGATGGCGCCGACGAGGGTTTCATTGTCCGTGGTCGCCGTGATGAACTCACCGCTGATCACGCCTGAATGCATCGCAATAATGCGTGTCGCGCATTTACGGAGCTCGGCCATTTCCGAAGAGATCAGGATGATACCGATGCCGTCTTCGGCTAGCGTCTTCATGATGCGGTATATTTCCGTCTTGGTCCGCACATCGATGCCCTTGGTGGGCTCATCGAAGATGATGAGCTTCGGGCGACGCGCCATCGCACGTCCGATGATTGCTTTCTGTTGGTTGCCGCCAGAGAGATGACGGATTTCCTTGGCCGAGCTCGACGTCTTGATGCCATAGGCGGCGATCACGTCGGCGACGGCCGCCTTCTCCTTCCGCGCGGAGATGCTAAAGCCGGATGTCTGGTCGTAAATGGCCATGCCGATATTGTCGCGCAACGACATCTTGGCGAAGATGCCGTGATGCTTTCGCTCCTCCGATAGGTAAATCATTCCGGCCTTGACCGATATCGCGGGGTCGCCCAGCCGCAGCGGTTCACCACAGAAATGCACCGATCCGGACGTAGCCTTTCGGAAACCGAAAATAGTCTGCATCAGTTCAGATCGGCCGGCGCCGACGAGCCCGGCAAAACCGAGGATTTCACCGCGCTCCAGCTTGAAACTGGCATTGCTGAATTGGCGGCCGGTGAGAGCATTGACCTCGAGGATCGGTCCGCCCGATCGGTCGAGCTCGGCCTCTGGGTGAAACGTGGTGCCCAGCCGTAGGATCTCGCCGGACATCGCCTGGATCAAGCCGTCGACGTCGGTATCGCAGATTCGCCCAGCGGCGACCTTCTCGCCATTGCGCAGGACCGTGTAATCGTCCCCGATCGCAAAGACCTCGTCCATCTTGTGCGAAATGAAGACGATCGCAAGCCCGGCGTCGCGAAAGCCGCCGATAACCTTGAACACACGCTCGACTTCCGTCGGCGTAAGAGACGACGTCGGCTCATCGAGAAAGAGGACCTTCATGTCCTTATTAGTCGACGCGCGTGCGATCTGTAGCAATTGCTGGTCGGGTACGGATATGGTGCGGACGAGGTCGGTTGGCCTGGCGCGGATCCCGAAGCGATCCAGATAATCCTGGGCCTCGACTTCGAGCTTCCGCCGATGAAACAGAGCGCCGCCATGGCCGGTCCGGCTATAAGGAAGGAAGAGGTTCTCGGCGACGCTCATATGCGGGAACAGGCTGAGTTCCTGCGGCACATAGGCGATGGTGCGAAAGAGATCGGCATCGGTGGCCGGATCGCGCCCATCGATGGAGAGTGTTCCGCGGCTCGGCGCATAGGCCCCCGTCAGAAGCTTGACGAGGGTGGACTTCCCAGCCCCGTTTTCGCCGGCGAGAATATGGACCCGCCCCAGTTCAAGGGCGATGTCGACATTGTTGAGGGCGGTGACGCCCGTAAATTCATGGCCAAGATTCTTGGCCTCCAGATAGGCCATCGCTTTACCCCCGGATCAATCCAGGAAAAACAAAGGAAATCCCACCGCCGCGATTTTACGGCGGCGGGATTTCACGAAGGGGCGGTTTCGCGTTTGCGTCCCACGCCCTCAGGCCTACTTGGGGATATTATCCTTGTTCAAGACGGCGATACCGGTGTCGATATATTTCGGCGTCGCGGCACCAGTCGCCTTCTGCCACATCGTGATCACGGCCCAATAGCCCTGCATTTCGGGTTTGGTGGACGACGTGCTGTCGGCAACGCCGTCCCGGATCATCTGCAGCATCTCGGGCAGGTCATCCATGCCGACCAGCGTCACCTGACCGGTTTTGCCGGCTTCCTTGATCGCCTGGCCGATACCGATCGGACCGGAAGCATCGGACGCAACCCAGCCCTTCAGGTTCGGATGAGCCTGCATGATGGCAGCCGCCTGCTTCTGCGCCTGCTCGATGTCGTCATTGTCGATGCCCGTCGCAACGACCTTAATCTTTGGATACTGGCTAAAAACCTTCTGGTGGCAATCGGCTCGGATCTTGTGGTTGGGGGCGCTCGGCACGCCCATCATGATCGCAACCTCGCCTTCTTCCTTCAGAAGTTCAACGAGGCGGTGGGCTGCGATCTCGGCCTGCTCGCAAAAATCATTGCCGATGCTCGTGAGATTCATGTCGGCCGGCGCGACCGAATCGAACACGGTGACCGGTATATTCTGGCCGACGGCCTCTTCGAGCGAGGCGCGATTGCCGGCCGCGTCGAGAAGATCGATGGCGATACCATCAGGATGCGTCGCAATCGAGCTCTCGAGGATCTGGTTTTGCTGAACAACATCCGCCTGCTGAGGCGCGCTGTAGTCAATGGTGATCTTTGATCCGGTCTGTTCCTCGATCGCCTTGGCGGCCTGCTTGGCTCCATTGTTCACTTTATCGAACCAAGGATGAACAACCTTCGGAATGATAACGAATCGGTAGCTATCTTTCTTGATTGTGCCCTCGTTATTTTGAGCGAAGGCGGCGGTCGAGACAAGCAATGTCGCGGCAATAGCAAGCCGCACTGCATACTTCATTGTTTCCTCCCGAGAAACACGATGGCCCGCTGTTGGCGCGGATTTGGAGGCGTTGAGGCCCGGAAAAGCCCTGCCCGTCTTTCACAGGGAGGACGCTATCATGTGTAATTTCGAAAATACAAATATATTTTTGACTGGTGCGCTCGGTCAGCGTTGCCGTCGAACGACCGCGGCCAGATTACCGGGCGAGCGTGCGACCTGCCCACTCCACCGATCAGCGCTCTGGGACGAGCGGGCCGGCATCGACAATAACGTCCCGCTTTTTCTAAGATGCAGGTCCGCATCCCCGCACGCGATCGCCAACGCCAATAACGAGATTCCATGTCCTTCCTCGACCGCGGCCGTGCCGAAAGCCTTCTTCAGGAGATCGGCGCCGAGGCTTTGGCGCTCTTCCAGCCGGAGAATTTCAGCTATGCGACGGGAGCGGCGGCGGGCATGGCCAGCATGTGGCGCCGCGGCGGTTCGACCATCGCCCTCGTGCCGGCCGATCGCGGCGCCCCGCCGGTGGCGATCGTCGGTGATCTCCATGGCGATATGATCCGGGCCGTGCGTCCCGACCTCGACCTGCGAACCCACCCGCTTTGGATCGATGCCGTCGACGTCCGCGCCATGGAGCGGCAGAGCCTCGGTGCGGCCGAGATCGTCCAGCGGGGCTATGAGATCGCGGGCTTGGGGGCGCCCCGGCCGACCACCTTCGACACCGAGGCGGCCTTCGCTCTCCTCGGCGAGGCGCTGCGCGAACGCGGCCTCGTCCACGGGCGTGTCGCCGCCGATCTCGATTTCCTGCCCGCGGCCGATTTCCACCGCCTCGCCACGGCCCTGCCGGATTATGACTGGGTCGACGGCTCGGCCGTCGTCAAGCGCCTGCGCGCCATCAAGACGCCGACCGAAATCGGCCATCTGCGCAAGGCGGCTTACCTCGCCGAGCAGGGTTTCAAGGCGACGCTTGCCGCGGTCTCCTCGGGTGCCCGCCGTGCCGATCTGTCGGCGGCCTGGCGGGCCGGCATCGCCGAGGCGGTCGCGATCGACGGCGCGCCGGTGACCGGAGCCTGGGATTATATCTCCGTCGGGTCCGATCCTTGGAGCCTCGAGGGTAGCGTGGCGACCGGGGCCGTCCTCAAGATCGACGCCGGCGTCCTGGTCGCGGGCTATTCGTCCGATACGGCGCGAAGCTATTCGTTCGGCGCGCCGGACCCGCTCGCCACGGAGATCTACGCCATTCTGCGGGAGGGGTTCGAGGCCGGCCTGGCGGCCATCCGCCCCGGCGCAGCGTTGCGGGACATCTACGCCGCGACGGCGACGTCGATCCACACGGCGGGTCTTGCCTCCTATCAGCGCGGCCATTTCGGCCATGGCCTCGGCGCCAGCATCGGCTCGGAGGAATGGCCCTTCATCGCCGCCGACAGCGACGTCATCGCCGAGCCCGGGATGATGCTCGCCTTCGAGACGCCCTTCTATGGGAAGGGCATCGGCGCGCTGATCATCGAAGACCAGCTTCTCGTCACCGATGACGGCATCGAGGTCGTGACGACGCTGCCGCGAGACTTCCTCGACATTTCCTGAGCGGGAAGGTTGTCACTTCATCGACGGATCGATCTGCCCGATCGAGGCGGCGAACTTCTGGGTGAAGGGATGCTGCGCCCGGCCGGGTCGAGCGGACGGGCTGCGCTTCAGCCGCGGTCGGCGAAGGTGCTGAGGGCGAAGCTGATGAAGCTCGACAGCCGGGGCGTCATGCGGCGGTCGCGGTAATAGAGCAGCGAGACCGTGCGCTCGCCGGGGTTCCACTCGGGGAGAACCCGAACGAGGCGGTCGGCGGCGAGATCCGGCCCGATCAGCATCAGCGGCTGGAGAATGATTCCGAGGCCGGCTTGGACGACGCGGGCTCCGTCACCGGCGAGGAGATCAATGTGGATGGGCGGCTTCACTCTCGGCGGCGTGCGGCTCTAGATCGCGCCGGCGCGGCCGCGGCGGGCGATCGCGGCGGTGCACGGAAGCGTGCGGGGCGGGGCCCGGGACACCACAAGCGGAGGATCAGGCGGCTCAAGAAGGATCAAACTATCGAGAGCGCCGCGCGACTGACCTGCTGGATCGAGCGACCCCAATCGATCTAGGGGGTCGAACGCCCGCTGACCCGCCCCGTCATGCCGGGCGGAGGAGACCTCCTGATCAACGCGATCCCGCTCGGCCGACCTCGAAAGTCCTAAGATGTAAGCTCTTGGAAAAGCTTATAATCATCGTCCGATCGGTTCACTTGCAGGTGGCGCCTGTGCTCGTGGCGCGCGCCGCCTCGGCGACCTAGCGCGGTGGGGGCTTGCGGCCGGCGCGGCTCGTCCTTTCGTCCGCCCCGGGGCGGTCGCCGTTCGGGCGCAACGCACGGTCGCGTGCCGCTGCGTTCGGCAAGCCGTAGGCCTTGGGAAGCGAGACCCTGAGCGCGTAAAGTCTGCGCCGACCGGCATGACGCATATCGACAAAGGGCCGGCTCGGGTGGACGTCGTTCGGCATGGATAAGGTAGGACCTGAACCGCGGCTCATTCGCTCGCGCTTCGACACGCGGCATCTGCCCGCCCCGGCGGCCCGCGAGGCTTGGAATGAAGCCATCAACGTCGTCTTCGACAGCCGGCTGCGGAAGGGCGCCGACGGCTTCTTCGCCTCCGTGGACGCGGCGCTGATCGGCGACGTCGCGTTCGGCCGGATCCAGGGTTCGGCGCAGGATTTCGACCGTTCGCGCTACAAGATCGCCCGCGACGGCATGGACGGATTCATCCTGCAATTCTATTTCACCGGCCAGAGCGCGGCGCGCGACGGCAAGCGCCCCGTGGCCGGGGCCGGCGACCTTTATGTCATCGACATGGCCCAGCCGCTCGCCACCGCCACGACCGACCACGATCAGTTCAGCCTTCTCGTCCCGCGTCGCCTTCTGGCGCCGCGCTTGAAGCAGGTGGACAGTCTGCATCTCCAGGTGCTGCCGGCGAACATGCCGCTCGTATGCCTCCTGCGCGACAGCCTGCTGAGCTTCCACCGCAACGTCGACGTCATGACGCGGCCGCAGGGCGAGGCGGTCATCCCGCCCCTGCTCGACCTCGCCGTCGCCGCCCTCGATGGGCGCATCGGCGATGAAACGGCGGGTGGCGTCGTCCTCGCGCAATTCGATGCGCTGAAGCGCTATGTCGACGACCACCTGATGGATGGCGACCTCTCGATCGAGGGCCTCGTGGCGGCGTTCGGTCTGTCTCGCCGCACCATCTACCGTCTCTTCGAGGACGAAGGCGGCTTCTCGACCTACATCACCCGCCGCCGCCTGCAGCGCGCCACCACGGCGCTCCGCTCCGCCAAGTGGCGCCACCTTTCGATCGCGGACATCGCCCAGGCGCACGGGTTCGGCAGTGCCGAACGGTTCAGCCGCGCCTTCCGCCGGGAATATCGGCTGTCCCCGCGCGACCTTCGGCTGCTGTCGCGGTCCACGGAGGGCGCGAGCCTCCCCTCCGGCCGTGCCTCGGCGGCGGAATGGGCGCACTGGGTCAGCCTCCTCGGCCGCTAGATTCGGGCGCGACACGGGCGTCGCCGTCGGAGGCCTCTTGCCGCGCGGGCTATGAGCGGCCAGACGCGGCACAAAATGCGGTTCCTTTTGGCACGGATCGTCCGTTCGCAGCCGCCGTGCCGCTCCGCCGTAGCCATCGCGCCCTCGTCGTGCGATTCGGGGGCTGACCGAAGGAATACCGCCTCTCCGTGAGGCCTGACCTCGCAACCGGCGATGTCGATCTTCTCCTTGGTCTGTCGAAGCACCGAGGGGGTGAAGCTCATGTCCGCTCAGAAGCGATGGACGCCCGTCTGTCGACCCGTATCGCGGCATGCATATGGCTACGCGATCGCCCTGGTTACATCCCCGTTACGCGCCAAGGGCGTCTGATGGCGGGCGTAGCCTTCTTCGATATCGACAAGACGCTGTGGCCGCGCGTCGGCGAGAAGGCGCTGGCGCTTCATCTCATCGCCAACGGCGGCCTCGCCCTGCACCAGTTCGCCAAGATCATCGGCGTGCAGATGCGTCACGATCTGCACCTGATCGACACGCTCGACACGGCGAAGAGGAAGATCCTGTCCGATCTGTTCGCAGGTCGGGCCGTGGCGCCGAGCATCGACGTCTGCGCGACCTTGTTCGAGAGCGATTGGAGCCGGTCCTTCTTTCCGGACATGCTGGCGCAGGTCGATCGCCATCGCCGGGCCGGCGACAAGATCGTCGTCGTCTCGGCCACCATCGACGTGATCGCCCGGCAGGTCGCGGCCTTTCTGAAGGCGGACGCCTGCTACGCCACCGTGCTCGAAATGCGCCAGGGGCTCTATTCGGGCGAGGTGCTGGGGCCGATCCCGTTCGGGCCTGCGAAGGCGGGTATCGTCATGGACTATGCCCGCAGCCAGGGGATCGAGCTCGATCGCTGCTACGCCTACGGCGATCATTGGGAAGATCGCCACATGCTGAAGATCGTCGGCCATCCCGTCGCGATCAATCCCGACAAGAAGCTTCTGCGGCACGCCCGGCGCCACAACTGGGAAACCCGGATTCTGACGCCGCCGCGCTTCTCGCGGCTCCGCCGCACCGGGCGATCGATCCTGAACCAGACGGGGAGGAGCGCGTGACCGAGCCGATGCCGTCTGCTGTCCGACCCGCTGCAGCGAAGCCTGTCGACGCCAAGCCCGTGGACGCCAAGCCCGCCGAGGCTAAGCCGTCCGCGACGAACCACGACATCACCGACCAACTCGTCTATCCGCTGCTCGCCCGGCTGGTGGCTCACATTCCGCCGGAGGTGCACCCGAACGTGCTGACCGGTGCGGCCATCACGAGCGGTCTCGTCGCCTCCGCCGCCCTCGCTTTCTCGGCCGGGCCCGCGTCCTACCTTGCCTGCGCGGCCCTGCTCGTCGCTTGGATCCTTCTCGATTCCTGCGACGGCATCCACGCCCGCCGCACCGGGCAATGCAGCGCGTTCGGCAGCTTTCTGGACCATTTCGGCGACGCCTTCGCCTTCTTCGTCCTGCAGGCGGCGATCCTCTACCGGTTCGATATCCGCGAGCCTGTGGTGTTCGGTGCGATGTTGCTCCGCCAGGCGCTCGGCTGCTGGACCTACGTCATCCGCGGCTACGCGGGCCACCTCTACATCACACGGCTCGGCTGGAGCACGGAGATCTACGCCTATACGGCGTTGATGATCGCCCTCTTCGTCGCACCGACCTTTCATATCGGCTTCGGACCCCTGCCGAACCTCAATATCCTCGAAGCGGCCCTGCTGATCTATTACGTCGCCGTGCCGCTCACCCTCCTCGAAATCGGATGGATGGTCTTCCGCGCCAAAGCCGGCGGCGCCGAGGCCGGCCGCGTCTCGGCACCCGCCGTCGACTGAGCCGGACCGATCGGACTCGCGCCGTGCCGCGCACCATCCACCGACGACCGCACCGTGAAGGAACTTGGACCGTGAAGAAGACGACCCAACTCAAGACCATGCTGCGGGGCAAGGGGCTCGACTTCCTGTGTGAGGCGCACAACGGCATGAGCGCCCGCATCGTCGAGGAAGCCGGCTTCAAGGGGATCTGGGCGAGCGGCCTGACGCTCTCCGGTTCGCTCGGCGTGCGCGACAACAACGAGGCGAGCTGGACGCAGGTGCTCGAGATCGTCGAGTTCATGAGCGACGCCACCCACGTGCCGATCCTGCTCGATGGCGATACCGGCTACGGCAACTTCAACAATCTGCGCCGGCTGGTCTCCAAGCTCGAATCCCGCCAGATCGCCGGCGTCTGCATCGAGGACAAGCTCTTCCCGAAGACCAATTCCTTCATCGACGGCGAGAGGCAGGGACTGGCCGACATCGAGGAATTCTGCGGAAAGATCAAAGCCGGCAAGGACACCCAGCGCGACGACGACTTCATCATCGTCGCCCGCACCGAGGCCTTGATCGTCGGGGCCGGCCTCAAGCAGGCGCTCGCCCGCGCCGAGGCCTATCGCAAGGCCGGGGCGGACGCCATTCTCATCCACAGCAAGAAGCGCTCTCCGGACGAGATCGAGGCCTTCATGCGCGAATGGGGCGACCGCCATCCCGTGGTGATCGTTCCGACCACCTATTATTCGACGCCGACCGCGCGCTTCGAGGCCCTCGGCATCTCGCTGATCATCTGGGCGAACCACATTCTCCGCTCCGCCGTGTCGGCCATGCGCAGGACGGCGGAGGATATCCGCAAGCTGCAATCGATCGCCGCCGAGGAAGACAGGATCGCCCCGGTCGCGGAGATCTTCCGGCTTCAGGGCGCCAAGGAATTGCAGCAGGCGGAGGAGCGATATCTCCCGCGCGAGCGCTCCGCAGGCGTCGAGCCGCGCGAGGTCGCCGCCCGTGCCCGTGACGCCATGACCGACCGAGCGCTCGCCGAGCCCTCCGAGGTGCTGTCGTGATGGAAGGGAAGGTGTTGCTCGAAGGGATCGCGAGCATGCCGGACGGCGAGACCATGAGCACTCGCCTCGATCTCGATGGCGCGACGGACGATGCCGCGGCGGAGTGGCAGCCATGATCGACACCCTCCGCTTCGGCGACGTCCTCCGCGACCTCGGGTTCGGGGTCTTCGCCGGCGTGCCCTGCTCGCTGTTGCAGCCACTGATCAACTTCGCCAGCAACAGCCTCGATTATGTTGCGGCGACGAACGAGGGCGAAGCGGTCGCGATTGCCTTCGGCGCCGAGTTGGGCGGATGCAAGTCAGCGGTGCTGTTGCAGAATTCCGGCGTCACCAATGCGCTGGCCCCGCTCACGTCGCTCACCAACATCTGCGAGATCCCGATCACCGGCTTCGTCGGCTTCCGCGGTGAGCCGGGCGTCCCGGACGAGATCCAGCATCGGATCATGGGGGCCATCACGGCGCAGCTTCTCGAGATCAGCGGGGTGATCGTCATCCCTCTGGCGACCGATCTGCCCGCCGCGGCCCGGCAATTGGCGGAGGGCGAGGCCCATCGGCGCGCCGGCCGGTCCGTCTTCTATCTGGTCTCCAAGGAGACCTTCTCGCCTCTCGATCTGGCGCCGGTGCCGGCGCGCGTCTACCCGGCCGGCACGGTGACGACGTCGCCGGCCCCGCCGTCCCCCTTGCCGCCCCGCCACGACGTGCTCCGTGTCTTCTCGGCCCATAAGCGGCGGGACACGGCGCTGCTCGCGACGACGGGGATGTGTGGGCGCGAGCTCTTCACCATCGAGGATGCGCCGAACCATTTCTACATGGTGGGCTCGATGGGCTGCGTCTCGTCGATCGCCCTCGGCCTCGCCCTCGCCCGGCCGGACCGCCGGATCGTCGCCCTCGACGGCGACGGGGCGCTGTTGATGCGCATGGGCAATCTCGCGACCAACGCATTTCACCGGCCCGGCAATCTCCTCCATGTCCTGCTCGACAACCGATCCCACGATTCCACCGGCGGGCAGGTGACGGCGTCCGCGGCGATGGATTGGACCGCCATCGCGCGGGGCGCCGGCTACCCGCGGGTGATCGCGACCTCCGATCTCGGCGAGATCGCGGCCGTGTTCGACGGGTGGCTCGCCGATCCGGACCTGACCTTCCTCCATATTCCGATTGCGCCGGGTTCGCTGTCGCCGCTCGGCCGGCCGACGGTCACCCCGGCCGAGGTGGCGCGGCGATTGCGGGATTTTCTGGCACGGAATTTTCTGGCATGAGCGTCGACACAGCCATCATCCTGGCGGCTGGGCTCGGCAGCCGCATCGCGGAATTCTCCCGCACCGCGCCGAAGGGCTTCATCCCGATCGCCGGCCGGCCGATCGTCGAACGTTCCATCGAGATCCTCGCCGATCACGGCATCCGCCGCGTCATCATCGGCACCGGATACCGGGCGCACGATTACGAGGCGCTGGCGCGGCGGACCGGGTCGCTCGAGATCGAGTGCGTCCACAACCCGGATTTCGCCGGCTCGGGAAGCCTGGAGACGTTCCTCCGCTGTTCGGTCGGCCTCGAGTGCAGTTTCCTCACGCTCGAATCCGATCTCCTGTTCGATGCGCGGATGATCGGCACCGTGCTCGAATGCCCCGCTCCGAACGTCATCCTGGCCTCCCATGCGACGCACTCGGGCGACGAGGTCTATATCGAGACCGACGATCGGGCCCATCTCGTCGCCCTGTCGAAGGACAGGACGGCGCTGCGCCGGATCGATGCGGAACTCGTCGGCATCTGCAAACTGACCCCGGCCATCCCTGCGGCCGTCGAACGCTGGCTCGCCGCGATGAGCCTGCCGCGCCCGGCTCAGCTTCATTATGAGGAAGGCCTCGCCGGCATCGCGAACACCGTTCCGCTGCCGGTCGAGACCACGCCCCTGCCCTGGACCGAGATCGACACGCTCCAGCATCTCGATCGCGCGGAGGCCCTGATCTGGCCGCGCATCGTCTCGAGGTCGGAATTCTCCGCATGATCCTGCCGCGCAACATTCTCCTCACCCCTGGCCCGGCGACGACCAGCGTGCGGGTCAAACAAGCCCAGGTTGTTGCCGACATCTGTCCCCGCGAGATCGATTTCGGACGGCTTCAGGCCTCGATCGGCGAACGCCTCGTCGAGATCGTCCATGGCCAAGGCACCCATGAAGCCGTGTTGTTCGCCGGCTCCGGTACCTGCGCGGTGGAGGCCTGCATCAGTTCGCTGATGCCGCCCTCGGGCCGGATCCTCGTGATGGTCAACGGCGCCTATGGCGCGCGCATCCGGGAGATGTGCCGTCTTCATCTGCGGCCCGACCAAGTCGTCCTGTCGGAGGTCGGCTTCGATGAGGTGCCCGACATCGGAGCGATCGGGCGGATGCTCGCCGCCGACCGCACCATCACCCACGTCGTTGCCGTCCACCACGAGACCACGACCGGCGTGCTCAACCCGGTCGAGGCACTGAGCCGGACCACCGCCGCGCTCGGCGTCACGCTGATCGTCGATGCCATGTCGTCCTATGCGGGCATCCCGATCGACCTCCGGGAGAGCCCCTTCGACTTCCTGATCTCGTCCTCCAACAAGTGCCTTCAGGGCATGGCCGGGATCTCCTTCGTGATCGGCCGCAGCACCCTGCTCACCCCGCCGCCGGATCATCGCCCGCGGAGCCTCTACCTCGACCTCTATGCGCAGCATCGCGGCTTTCGCGACACGCTGCAGATGCGCTTCACGCCGCCCGTTCAGGTACTCTATGCGCTCGATGCGGCGCTTGACGAATATTTCGAGGAAACGGGGGCCGAGCGTCACGCCCGCTACAGCCGCTGCTGGGACACGCTCGTTCACGGCATGCAGGAGATCGGGTTCGCGCTCGCCGTGCCGGATCTGCCGCAATCGAAGCTGCTGACGACCTTCCTGAGCCCGCGCCATCCCCGCTTCAGCTTCGCGGCCATGCACGATGCGCTGCTCGCCGAAGGCTTCACCATCTATCCCGGCAAGGTCGGCGAGATCGACTGCTTCCGCCTCGCCAATATCGGCGCGATTGACGTGCCCGACATCGTCGCGTTCTTGCGGGCGCTCCGCCTCTATCTCAAGACGCAGTCGATCGACCTGAAGTCGACGGAACGCACCCCCTTGGTGAAGGTCTCGTGACGCGATGAACATCGGCAAACTTTACGATCAAAGCGTCGCCGGCACCTACGATCGCGACGAGCGCGGCCTGCTCACCGGTGCCCGCGCGCTCGCCTTCGAGCATATCCGGACGGCCGTCCCCGCCCCGGCGGTTCGTTCCATCCTCGACCTCGCCGTCGGCACCGGAGAATCCCTCGTCGCGATGCGGGGGCTCTTTCCGCAGGCGTCGCTGAGCGGCATCGACCTCTCCGAGGAGATGTTGCGGATCGCCGCGACGAAACTGCCCTTCACCGCCATCCACGACGATGTCGGCAACACCGAGCGCCATTTCGCGCCCGCCAGCACCGACCTTCTGTTGATGCACTTCCTGACGACCTTCATCGACGGCGCTGACATCGTGGCGCGCACCGCGCGTCTGTTGCCGCCGGGCGGGCATTATTCGATCGTCGGCAGCACCTTGGAGGCCTTCCCGCGCATCTCCCTGCTGGCGCGGATGCTGCTCGGCGACGACTTCATCCGCGAGAAGAACCCGGCGCCCGCCGATGCCGAGACCATCGTGTCGTTCCTGACCAAGGCCGGTCTCGAGATCGTCTCGGTCGAGCGGTTCATCAAGGCGGTCGCCTTCCAGTCCTTCGAGGAGCTCATCGAGTTCGGGATGACGTCCGGGTTCTTCGCCCACGTCATTTCGCATCTCGACGAGGCGCAGCTCGCCGCCCTTGCCCGCGTCGAGGGGGTGTTTCCCCTGGCAGACCATTATTGCGCTTGTGCCGTCCTGGCGCGTCGGCCGGCGTGACCGATCGCGGAATGGCGCGCGACGACCTCCCGAGCGACGCCGCTGCCACTTCTGCTCCCGCGCACACGGCGCGCTGGCCCTTCGTGCTCCATTGCGTGACCGGCGCGAGCGCCGCGGCGTTCGACGTCCTGCTCAAGAACGCGGTCATCGTGTTCTTCGCCTTCCGCGCCGGCGCGCCGGGGCAGGAGCTCGGCCTCGTGGCGGCGCTCGCCTGGGTCCTGTTCATGGCGCCGTTCTTTCTGTTCTCCGCCCACGGCGGCTATCTCGGCGATCGCTTCGACGCCAAGCCTCTCGTGGTCGGCTTGCGCTGCGTCGATCTCGCCATCGCGGCGGCGGCCGCCTACGGCTTCGAGACCGGCAACGGCGTGCTTCTGCTCGCGCTCATCTTCGCCAAAGGCACGACCGCGACCCTCTACAGCCCCGTCAAATATGCGCTGGTGGCCGATCTGCTGCCGCAGCGCGCCCACGGCATCGGCTATGCGCTCGTCGAGGCCGGGTCGATGGCCGCGATCCTCGCCGCGACATATCTCGGCGCTCTCCTCGGCGCCGACCCGGATCACGGCCGGATCGGCCTGGTGATCGTGACGCTGGTCGGCATCTCCCTGGTCCTCACAGGGGTCGGCCCCGGCTGGCCCAAGACCGGCCCGCGGCCGCCGCCGCTCGGGCTCGACCCGGTCCGTCCAACGCTCGAGATCCTGCGTCGCGTCCTGCAGGATCGGCGGCTCCTGGCGGCGATCCTGGCGCTCGCCTGGTATTGGGGGCTCGGGGCGGTCTATCTCTCCAACGTGGCCGTCCTGGTGCGTGACGTTTTGCATCGCGACGAGAGCACCATCGCGACGATCCTCGTCGTCTTCACCCTCGGTTGCGGGCTCGGCCTCGCCGCCGGCGCGATCGTCAACCGCCGACCGCTGGCGCGCCACCTGCCCTATGCGACAGCGGCGCTGATCGTCGGCGCAGGCCTCGATCTCGTCTTCGCGATCCCGCTGTCGCCACGCCGCATGCTCGTCGATTTCTTTCTCGTCGCCGCCTCGTCGGGTCTCTATGCGAGCTATTTCTCCGCGGTGCTCTACCGGTTCGCCCACCGGAGCGCGACGTCCCGCATCTTCGCCGCCAACAACATCGCGAGCGCGCTCGCGATCGTGTCGACCCTGACCCTGAGCACGATCCTTGGCCGCCTCCATTTCCCGGTCGCGACCTGCCTGACGATGTTCGCCGTGGCGACCCTGCCGCTCACGCTGATCGTCGTCCGTCTCCTCGACGCCGATCGCGCCGCCACGTCCCGTCACGCCGCACACCGCTGACGGCGTCTGTCCTCCTGCCCTTCGGTCTGGCTCCCCCGCAACCATCGGTTAAGTGTGGGCAACGCGACTTTGGTCTAACGCCGTCCACTTTACAGCGTGTGAAGAGGCTGCTAGCGTTTGGTCATGTCGTCGGCGAGCGCTGCACCCCCTGACACTGTGAACGACGAGGGTGCGCGCAAGGCCCGCGAAGCCGAGATCGTGGCGGCGCGCCTGAAGCGCTTCAGGCTCGCCCGAAGGTTGTCGCTGCGCCGCCTCGGCGAGATGACGGGGACGAGCGCGAGCTTCCTGAGCCAACTCGAGCGCGGGCGGAGCGGTGCGAGCCCTTCGACGTTGGTCCAGATCGCGGTGGCGCTCGGCATCGGCGTCGCCGATCTGTTCGAGGAAGGCGTCGATGGGCACCACGTCGTGCTCAGGCGCCATCAGCGTCCGGCGCTGCCGGAGAGCGGTGGCTGCCGCAAGACGCTGGTGTCGCAGCGGCCGATGCATGAATTCGAGGTCTATATCGGCGAATTCGACGTCGGTGGATCGACCGGAGACGAATCCTATAGCCACGGCGGCACCCACGAGATGCTCGTCGTGCTGCGCGGCAAGGTCGAGGTCAACCTCGATGCGGCGACGTATATATTGGAGGAAGGCGACAGCATCGAATATGCGCCTTCCACCGCGCACCGGACCGCGAATGTCGGGGACACGCGGGCCGAAGTGATGTGGATCATCGCGCCCGCGACCTCCGCGGCGGACGATCTGAACCGTTACGTCGCCGGGAAAGCGCTCGCGCCCGGACGACGAGAATAAGCGGGCTTTTCGAAGGGGACAGAGATGAAGGTCGGAATTTCCACGGCTCGTTCGGCCGTTCGCTGCGGTATGCTCGCAGCTTCGCTTGCCGCACTGTCGGTGGCGTTCGCCCCCGCGGCGGCGCTCGCCCAGGACAAGCCGGTCGCCGGCGAGGTCAAGGAAGGCTCGCTCAAGGGCAAGACCCTGACCTTCGTCTCCTATGGCGGCATCTATCAGGACGGCCAGATCGCCGCGCTCCAGGACTTCGTCGAGAAGTCCGGCGTGAAGCTCCTCAGCGACGGCCCGACCGAGATCGCCAAGATCCAGGCCCAGGTCGAATCCGGCAACGTCACCTGGGACGTCGTCGACACCGACGACACCCCGCCTTACGTCTTCTGCGGCAAGCTGTTCCAGAAGCTCGATTTCAGCAAGATCGACACCTCCCATATTCCGGCCGGTCAGGTCGGTCCGTGCAGCGTGCCGGCGATGAACTACGGCGTCGTCATCATGTACA
The DNA here is from genome assembly GCF_009600605.1 of Segnochrobactrum spirostomi. Classification (GTDB taxonomy): domain Bacteria; phylum Pseudomonadota; class Alphaproteobacteria; order Rhizobiales; family Segnochrobactraceae; genus Segnochrobactrum; species Segnochrobactrum spirostomi. The sequence goes on from NZ_VWNA01000002.1 coordinate 320,519, forward strand.
ACACGGCGAAGTACAAGGATAACCCGCCGAAGGGCTGGCAGGACTTCTTCGATACGGCGAAGTTCCCCGGCACCCGCGCCATCGACGGCAGCGGCAGCCCGGTCCCCGGTCTCCTCGAGCAGGCGATGAAGCTCGACGGCGTCGATATCGCCACGATGACGCCCGCCGACATCTCGAAGGGCATCGCCAAGATCAAGGCGCTCGGCCCCGACACCATCTTCTGGAAGACCGGTGCGGAATCCCAGCAGCTCGCCGAATCCGGCGAGGCCGACATGATCATGATGTGGACCGGCCGTGCCATGACGGCGGTGAAGAACGGCGCCAAGTACACGCCGGTCTGGAACAACTGGCTGGTGGTGATGGATCAGCTCACCATTCCGGTCGGCGTCAAGGACACCGATGCCGCCTATGCCCTGCTCAACGCTTATCTCGGCAAGCATGCCCAGGAAGTGCTGACCGAGAAGACCTCCTATTCGCCGGTCAACGACGAGGCGAAGCCGAAGGTCGATGGTCTCGTGGCCGACTTCCTGACGAACACGCCGGAGCGCCAGAAGGAAGGCTATCACTACAACATGAAGTTCTGGGTCGATAACTTCCAGTCGGCCTCCGAACAATGGTCGGCTCTGATGGCGGGCAACTGAGCCCGTCGCGCCGAGACGTCTCACCGCGCCGTCGCGGGCCGTCGCCCTCTCGGGGGGACGGCCTCGCGCCGGGCCGCGGTGGGCGATGGACCGGGGATAAGCCCGGTCGCGGCGCGCCTCAGATCGACGTGAAGATGATGGCATCGGCCCGGGCGGAACGGGCCTGCGAGGTGGCGGCGTGAGCGCATCCGAGCCCAATCAGTCGAGCCCGTCCGGTCGCCTCGCCCGCGCCGCGCGGCGTCCGGCGAGCAGCGTCTGGCTCACCGTGCCGGCGCTCGCGCTGCTCGCCGGCGTGCTCGTCTATCCGCTCTTGATCGTCTTCCTGCGCAGCTTCTCCGAGCCGCAATGGGGCCTCCAGAATTATACGTGGTTCTTCGGCACGCCGGTGAACCTCGTCGTGCTCCAGCGCACCTTCGAGATCTCCGCCTGGGTGACGCTGGTGTGCGTCCTCTGCGGCTATCCTTACGCCTACCTGATGAGCGCGGTCGGCCCGCGGCTGAGAATGGCGCTGATCCTCTGCGTGCTGGTGCCCTTCTGGGTCAGCGGCGTGGTGCGCACCCTGGCGTGGGTCGTGCTGTTGCAGGATTCCGGCGTCATCAATTCCGTGCTGCGCTGGGTCGGAATCGGCTCCGTGCGGCTGATCCGCACCCAGACCGGCGTCGTCATCGGCATGGCGCAGGTGCTGCTGCCCTTCATGATCCTGCCGCTCTATACGGTGATGAAGGGCATCGATCTGCGCCTGATGCAGGCCGCCGGCAGTCTCGGGGCGCGGCCGTCGCGCGCCTTCTTCCAGGTCTATCTGCCGCTCTCGTTGCCGGGGTCTATGCGGGCGCGATCATCGTCTTCATCCTCGCGCTCGGCTTCTACATCACCCCGGCTTTGCTCGGTGGGCCGCGCAGCACCATGCTCTCGACCCTCGTCCAGACCCAGGTCCTGAGCCTGCTCAATTGGGGCCGCGGCGGGGTGATGGGCGTCGTCCTCATCGTCGCGACCTTCGTCCTCCTCGCCCTCGCCGCGCCGTTGATGCGGCAGCGCCATAAGCAGGGCTCGCGCACCTGATGCAGATCCATACCCGCATCCTTCTGGGCCTGTTCTGCGTCCTGATCGCCATCTGGCTCGTCGCGCCGACTTTGGTGCTGATCCCGATGTCGTTCAACGCCAACAAGTCGCTCGCCTTCCCGCCGACCGGCTTCTCCTGGCAATGGTATGAGAACTTCCTGACTAACCCGGATTGGTCGTCGAGCTTCATGGCGTCCCTCAAGGTCGCCTCGCTCGTGGCGGTGACGGCGACCATTCTCGGCACGCTCGCCGCGTTCGGCCTCGACCGCATGAAGAGCGCCGCGCTCGGCGGCGTCATCCGCGCGCTCCTGATCACCCCGATGGTGGTGCCGGGCGTCGTGCTCGCGATCGGCATCTACGCGGTCTATCTCGATGCCAAGCTCGTCGGCACCCTGCTTGGCTTCGTGCTCGCTCACACGGTGCTCGCCGTGCCCTTCGTCATCATCGCGGTCTCGGCGAGCCTCGAAGTGTTCGACAAAAGGCTCGAAACGGCGGCGGCGAGCTTCGGTGCCGACCGGCTGACGACCTTCCGCACGGTGACGCTGCCTTTGATCCTGCCGGGCGTGCTCTCCGGCGTCCTGTTCGCCTTCGTGACCTCGTTCGACGAGATCATCGTGGCGCTCTTCATCACCGATCCGTACCTGAAGACCCTGCCGGTGCGCATCTTTTCGAGCATCACCCGCGATGCCGACCCGACCGTCGCGGCGGTCGGCACCATCCTCTTCCTGGCGACCTCTCTCATCATCGCCGGCGGCCTTCTTCTCGGCGCCCGGAGAAAGCACTGAATGATGACGACCCCTTCCTCGGCGGCCGCCACGATATCCTCCGCCCCGGCCGGCAAAGGCGCCGCGATCGACATCGTCGGTGTCACCAAGCGCTACGGCTCGTTCGCCGCCCTCGACAACGTATCGCTGCACATCGAGGCGGGCGAGTTCATGACGCTGCTCGGCCCGAGCGGCTCGGGCAAGACGACCACGCTCAACCTCGTCGCGGGTTTCACCGAGGCCACCTCCGGCCGGCTCGAACTCGGCGGGCGCAGCTTGGTCGGCATCCCCGCCTTCAAGCGCAACATCGGCGTGGTGTTCCAGCACTACGCCCTGTTCCCTCATATGAACGTCGGGCGCAACGTCGCCTATCCCCTGAGCCTGCGCGGCGTCGGCAAGGCGGAGCGCGAGCGCCGCGTCGCCCGCGCCCTCGACATGGTGAAGATGGCGGACTTCGCCCACCGCTATCCGAGCGAGCTCTCCGGCGGCCAGCAGCAGCGCGTGGCGCTCGCCCGCGCCATCGTGTTCGATCCGCCGCTGCTCCTGATGGACGAGCCGCTCGGCGCCCTCGACAAGAAGCTGCGCGAGTGGCTGCAACTCGAGATCAAGCGCATCCACCGCGAGCTCGGCACCACCTTCGTCTACGTCACCCACGATCAGGAGGAGGCCCTGGTGCTCTCCGACCGCATCGCGGTGTTCAACCAAGGCCGCATCGAGCAGATCGGCACCGGCCGCGAGCTCTATGACGAGCCGCAGACCTTGTTCGTCGGCAAGTTCATCGGCGAATCGACCGTGCTGCGCGGCGCGGCGCGGGCGGACGCGGGCTCGACCGCGATTACCATCGCCGGCGAGACCGTCTCGGTGCGGCGTCGCCTCGCGGGCGGCGCGGACCCGGTGATGCTGTTGCGTCCGGAAAAGCTCGCGCTCGCCAAGGCCGGCGCCCCGGCCGACGGCCGCAACCGCCTCTCGGGCACCATCGGCGAGGCGATCTATCTCGGCGCCGGCTGGAAGCACGAGGTGCGGCTCGCCGACGGCTCGACGGCGATCGTCCGCTCGTCGCTCAGCGCCGAGACCTTCGAAATCGGCGAGCCGGTCGTCGTCACCTTCGCCGAGGAGGACGTGAAGCTCCTTCCCGACGATGCCCGCGCCGACCTCACCTTGACCTGAGCCCGGGCCTTCGTCTTCCGCCCCGCTTCAACCTCCGCGAGAATCCTCATGGACGCCCAGCGCAACGGCGACGTCTCGTTCTGGTATGCCGATATCGGCGGCGTGCCGGGTTATCGGCCGCCGCTTCCTGGCGACCAGGAGGCCGACGTCTGCATCGTCGGCGCCGGCTACACGGGCCTGTGGACCGCCTACTATCTGCGCAAGGCCGATCCCTCGCTGCGGATCGTCGTCGTCGAGCGGGAGTTCGCCGGCTTCGGCGGGTCCGGCCGCAACGGCGGCTGGCTCTCGGGCGGGTTCGGCTGGTCGCGGGAGAAATATCTCAAAACCTCGACGCGCGGCGGCGTCGTCGACATGCAGCGGGCGATGGCCGGCACCGTCGACGAGGTCATCGCGGTCGCCGCGGCCGAGGGCATCGATGCCGACATCCGCCGCACCGACAACATGAGCGTCGCCGTGAACGCGGCCCAGCTCGCCCGCGCGAAGGCCGAATACGAGGAATTTCTCGCCTGGGAGATGCCGGCCGAACGCATCGAGATGATCGGCGCGGCCGAGGCCCGGGCGCGCATCGCGATCCGCAACGTGCAGGGCGCCTTCATCATCCACGACATGGCCCGGGTGCAGCCGGCGAAGCTGGTGCGCGGTCTCGCGGCGACCGTCGAGCGGCTCGGCGTGCCGATCTACGAGCAGACCGAGGTGACGCGCCTCGAGCCCGGCCGCGTCACGACGCACCGGGGCACGGTGCGGGCGCCGATCGTCGTCCGCGCGACCGAGGGCTTCACGGCCGGCCTGCCCGGCTACGAGCGGGCGATCCTGCCGCTCAACAGCGCCCTCATCGTCACCGAGCCGCTGCCGCAATCGACCTGGGACGAGATCGGCTGGAACGGCTACGAGCTCCTCGGCGACACCGCCCACGCCTATTGCTACGCCCAGCGCACCCGCGGCGGGCGGATCGCCATGGGCGGCCGCGGTGTCCCCTATCGCTTCGGTTCCAAGACCGACGTGCGGGGCCGCACCCAGCAGGCGACGATCGATCAGCTCCACGGCATCCTGACCCGGCTGTTGCCGCAGGCGGCTAAGGCGCGGATCGACCATGCCTGGTGCGGCGTGCTCGGCGTACCGCGCGATTGGTGCACGAGCGTCGGGCTCGATCCGAAGACCGGCATCGGCTGGGCCGGCGGCTATGTCGGGCTCGGGGTGTCGAGCTCCAACCTGTCGGGCCGCACCCTCTGCGACCTCATTCTGCGCCGCGACACCGCCCTGACCCGCCTGCCCTGGGTCAACCGCTCGGTGCGGCCGTGGGAGCCGGAGCCGCTGCGCTGGCTCGGCGTCCATACGATGTATCAGCTCTATCACCGCGCCGACGCCCGCGAGGATGCCGGCCTCACCCAAACCTCGCGTCTCGCGACCTTCGCCGACGCCATCACCGGACACTGACGCGGCCCCGTGCCGGTCTCTTCCCTCTCGCCTTCGCCGAGCCTTTGCAGAGCCTTCCGATGATCGATCTCGACACCTTCGCCGACGCCGCCACCCTCGATCTCGGACCGCCCGAGCCGAAGCCGACCTCGCTGAGCGGCGATCAGATGGAGGCGGCCAAGGCGCTGTTCACCTCCGAAGACGGCCTCGTCGAAGTCGGCGTGTGGGAATGCACCCCGGGCCACTTCACCGCCGACCGCACCCGGTCGTCGGAGATCTGCCACATCATCTCCGGCCGCGCGTCGCTCGCGCGCAAGGACGGCGAAGTCCGCGAAGTCGGCCCCGGCGACGTCCTCGTGTTGCCGAAAGGCTGGACCGGCGCCTGGACCATCCTCGAAACCACCCGCAAGCTCTACGTCATCCACCGCGACGCCGCGTGAGCGGCCGGATGCGATGATCCCGGCGGCTACGACCGCCGCTCGACGCCGCCATTGTGCCAACCTCACCGACGCCCGGCCTTGGACGAGGCTTCGGAGAGCCACATGCCGGCGACGATCGCCAAACCCTGGACGATCAATTGCCAGGAGGTGGCGAGCCCCATCATCTTGGACGCCTGATCGAGCTGCATCACGAACAGCGACGCGCCGAGCACGGCGACCATGCTGCCGATGCCGCCGCTGATCGCCGTCCCGCCCAGGACGGCGGCGGCGATCGGCGCGAGAAGGTAGGGATTGCCGACCTCGAGCGTCGGATTGCGGATGAACCCCGAGAGAAGAACCGCGAGCACGCCATAGAGCAACGAGGCGAGGATGAAGGCGCCGCCTTGATAGCGGGTGGTGCGGATTCCGCAGGCGTGCGCGGCGCGCGGGTTGGCGCCCACGGCCTCGAAACGTCGGCCGGCGAGGGTTTTGCGCAGGCCGATCGTCAGGATGGCCATCACCGCGACCGCGAACCATGCGGCGACGGGAACGTCCCACAGGTGGCCGCCCGCGAACGAGGCGAGGCCGAGCGGCACCTTGGCCTCGGCGGCGAGACCCTGGCGGTACCAGAGCGTCACGCCGCCCACGATCGCGCCCGTCGCAAGCGTGACAACCAGCCCGTTCATCCGCAGCACCGCGACGAAGAAGGCGTTGATCGCGCCGATCGCGACCGCGGCGAGGAGCGCCGCGGTGATGGCGAGCCAGAGCCGCTCGTCGTTGCCGTGGGAGACGCCGAGGAGAACGGCACTGGACAGGGCGACGATGCTCGGCACGGAGAGATCGATGCTCCGGGCCATGAGCACCAGCGCCTGTCCCATCGCTGCGATGGTGAGAAAGGCCGCGAAGGGCAGCACCGTCTGGAGCGTGATCGGAGCGACACTGCGCGGCAGCAGGACGGCGCAGATCGCCCCGAGACCGGCGAGAGCGATCCAGATGGCGACGAAGCGCATGGGCAGGCGCGGAACGGCGAGGCCTTTTCGCGCCGCAAAATCGGGCGCCGCCAGGTTCGTGGAGACGTGCACGGTGAGGACTCCCTGTCCGGAGGGGGGACGGTCGATCGGCATCTCGTCACTCGGCTGGCGCGAGCGCGGCCGGCTTGCGCCGCCGGCGGAGGCCGCGGACGAGCCGCTCGAATTCCTTGAGGCCCGAATAGAGGAAAACGGACAGCAGCGTCATGATCCCGCTCGCGATGACGCCGACCGACGAGCTCAGTCCTAGGATCGAGATGACGTTGATCATCAGCGTGAAGAAGACGGCGCCGAACAGCGCGCCGCTGTACGAACCGCGGCCGCCGGACAGCGCCGCGCCACCGAGCACGGCGGCGGCGATGCTGGTCAGGGCGTAGTTCTGCGCGACCGTCGGGTGGCCGACGCCGACTTCCGAGCCGAGGAACAGGCCGGCGAGCGCCGCGAGGCCACCGGCGAGCACATAGGCTCGGATCTGCACGCGCTGGACGCGGACACCGTTGCGCCGGGCGGCCTCCTCGCGGAAGCCGGTGGCGCGCATCTCGAGCCCGGAGCGGGTTCGCGTCAGCCACCAGTCTCCGGCGACCGCGATCGCCACCAGGAACAGGGCCGAGAGCGGCAGGAATCCGATCCGGGTCCGCAGGAATTCCGCGAAGGCGGGGTCGATCAGGCCGCCGGGGATCGGCCGCAGCAGAAAGGCGATGCCTTGGAGGACCGAGAGCATGCCGATGGTGGTGATGACCGGATTGATCCCGGCGAGCCGCACCAGGGAGCCGTTGGCGAGACCGACGATCAAGCCGAGACCGAGGCAACCCAGCGCGCCGATGGCGAGCATCGGTGGCCCGCCGCTCGAGACGATGAAGGAGGCGACCACGACGGTGAGGCTCATCAGCGATCCGACCGAGACGTCGAGCCCGCGCACGAGCAGCACCATCAACTGCGCCATCGCCACGATGCCGGCCGGCGCCGCGGCGAGCAGGATGTGGCGGATGTTGATGGCCCTCAGGAACACGTCGCTCTGGGTCGCCGCCCATGACCCGACGGCGAGCGTCAGCACTGCGAGGAGGACGAGCGGCATCCACCAGATGGCGCTGCCGTTGGAGGCCATGGCGGCGAGGCGTTGGAGGGGCCCGGCCGCGTCGGCGTCGCGCTCCGTGGCGCCGCCATGCCGGGCGGTGAGGAAGGCGCCGACGATGTTCTCCTCCGTGACCTCCGAGCCCTCGAGCTCGCGCACGATGGCGCCGCGGGAGAAGACGAGAACGCGATCGCAGATGCCGGCGAGTTCCTGCGCATCGGAGGAATTGACGATGCAGGTGCCGTCGCTGCGGATGTTCTCGCGGATCGCCTTGTAGATCTCGTACCGCGCCCCGGCGTCGACGCCCTGGGTCGGCTCGTCGATCAGCACCGCCTTGGCGCCGGAGCGGAAGGTGCGCGCGAGCACGACCTTCTGCTGATTGCCGCCGGAAAGACCGATCACGGGAACATCGAGGCCGGCGGCGGCTACGGTGAATTCGGTCCTCATCCGCGCCGCGGCGGACTGCTCGCGGCCGGCCGACAGCAAACCCTTCGCGAGGAACGCACGGAGCTGCGTCAGCATCATGTTCTTCTGAACGGAGAGCTCCGGAAACACCCCCTCCCCGGCCCGGTCGGCGCTGAGGAAGGCGACGCCGTCCCGCAGCGCCGTGTCCGGCGAGGCGTTGTCGACGAGGGCATCGCCGCAACGCACCGTGCCGCTCGCCTCCTCGAGCCCGACGATGGCGCGCAAGGCCTCGCGCTGGCCGTTGCCCTCCGCGCCGGCGAAGCCGAGGATCTCGCCCCGCGCGGCCTGGAACGAGACGCCGTGGAAGGCGCGCCCGGTGAGGTTCTCGACCGAGAGCACGGTCGCATCGGCCCGATCGGCCGGCTTCGGCGGATATTCGCCCTCGACATCGCGCCCGATCATCCGCACCACGAGGTCGTGTTCGGAAATGTCCGGCGTGACGTCGAAGGTGCCTTGATGGACGCCGTCGCGGAGGATCGAGACGCGCTGCGCCAGATCCAGAATCTCGGGCAGGCGGTGACTCACATAGAGGATGCCGGTGCCGCGCGCGGTCAGGTCGCGCACCATGGCGGCGAGCTGGCGGACGCCGTGCAGGTCGAGCGTCGAGGTCGGCTCGTCGAGCAGGAGGACGCGCGGGCGGATCAGGAGCGCCTTCACGATCTCCACAAACTGGCGCTGAGCCGGTGTGAGATCGCCGACCAACGCACGGACCGGGATCTCGACACCGTAGGGGGCGAGTTGCGCCGCGGCCCATGTCGCCATGTCGCGGAACGGAACGGAGCCCGGATGCGTGCCGAGATAGAGGTTCTGCGCGACGGTGAATTCGCGGATCAGGGAATCGTCCTGGTAGACCGTGGCGAGGCCGAGCGCATGGGCCTCGCCGGGATCGCTCGCGGAGAGGCGGACGCCGCCGATCTCGACGATGCCTTCGTCGGGCGCGATCACGCCGCTCGCGATCTTCATCAGCGTGCTCTTGCCCGAGCCGTTCTCGCCCAGGATGGCGTGCACCTCGCCGGCGCGGCAGTCGAGGCTGACGGTGTCGAGGGCGCGCACCCCCGGATAGGTCTTCGAGACCCGCTCGACCCTGAGAACGATGTCCGACATCGCGGCGCTCCAACGGATTCAGGCTGGTGAAGGGCCGGGTCGAGCTCTGTGCCCGCCCCGGCATGAGCTCAGTTTCCGGCGAACATCGCCTTCAGCGTCTCGCTGTCGACCAGCGTCGAAACCGACATCTCCATCGGAAGAGACGGGTTGCAGAGCCCCTTCACCGCGGGCTTCATCTTGAACGGAACGTCGATGTGGGGCGGTACGGTCTTGCCGGCGATGGCCATCATCGCCGCCGTCAGGGCGAAGCGCGATTGGAAGTTCTGACCCGACGAATAATAGATCTTGAAGTTCGGGTTGTTGGCGGCTTCCCAGTCGCAGAACAGGCCCTGCTCGTCGGTGCGCAGCGCGGCCACGAAGTCGAGGGGGTGATTGGTCTGCTGGTAGGCGCGCACGGCACCGCGGAAGCCGTCGGCATATTCGTAGATGTAGCCGTCGATCTTGTCGAACTGCGACAGTGCGGTGGAGACCGCGGTGAAGGTGCCCTCCTGCGTCCAGTTGGTGTCGATCTTCGCCAGGATCTTGAGCCCGGCGAGGCTCTTGGCTTCTTCTTCGGCGCACGCCTGCCAGGTCGAGCTCAGGGTGTTGCCCGGCACGCCGCCGAGCGCGACGATGTTCGCAGCGGCGGGGTTGCCTTCGCGGACCGCCTTCACGAACGCCTTGCCGAGCTCGCAGATGTTCTCGGAGATGTTGGTGAGGTAGTCGGTCCCGGCGGTGCCGACCTCGGTGCCGTTGTGGAGTACGACCTGGATGCCGGCCTCCTTGGCTTCCCGCACCGTCGGGCCGAGGGCGGCGCCGTGATCGGCGAAGATCACGATGACGTTGACGCCCTGCGCGATGTAGGAGCGAAGGTCCGAGATCGCCTTGGAGGCATCGCTGCGCGCAGACGTATATTGGATCTTGCCGATCTCGGGATAGGTCAGCGCCTGTTGGATGAACTCCATGGCGGTGACGCGGCGCCAGACATTCTCACCGAAGCCGTCGGCATAGGCGACCGAGAGCTTGCCGCCCGTGCCGGTGTCGCAGCCGTTGTTCTTCCAGCATTCCAGCGCCTTGGCGCGCAGCTCGGGCGTCACGGGCTGGGCGGCGTGCTGCATGGCTTCGACGATGACCGGGCTCGCCTCGGTCGTGCCGAGGCGCGACTTCATCAGATCTTCTGCCGTGGCGGCGTGCGCGGCGGGAGCCGCCGCCGCGGTGAGGGCCAGAACGGCGGCGCCGGCGAGCGCTCGTTTCCATGAGGTCATGTCTTCCTCCCTGCGCCCCTTTGCGGGGTCGAATGTGTGTGGCTTGAGGTTGAACGGCGGAGGGTCGGCCGGGTTGAAGCCGGCCTTCGGCCGCCAAGTCGTCGACGCGCTTCATGCCGGCGGCGATGGTGCCGCCGGGATAGCCAAGTCCGGATAGCCAAGTCGGGCGTGCTCTCGGTGTCAGGCGTGCTCTCGGGCCTCGCGACAGCGGCCTTTGCCCGACCTTCGAAAAGCGCCGAGCGTCCCCGTCCGGCCTGACGACGTCAGGCCGATCCGGTTGGTCAGTGAGGGCTTCGGGCAGACGAAGGCGGTGTTTTCGTCTGCCTTATTGGGCGAGGTAGCCGCCGTCGATCACCAGTTCGGCGCCGGTCATGAAGCTGCTCTCGTCGCAGGCGAGGAAGAGCGCACCGTTCGCGATCTCGCGGGGCGTGCCGGCGCGCTTCATCGGGGTCGAGGCGACCACGAAGGCGTTCATGTCCTTATCCTGGGACTGGGTCAGCGGCGTATCGATGAAGCCGGGATGGAGAGAGTTTACCCGGATCCCGTCCGCCACGTAGATCATCGCGGCGTTCTTCGACATCATGCCGACGGCGCCTTTGGTCGCGTGGTAGACGTGCGCGCCGGCGACGGCCGCGATGCCCCAGATGGACGAAACGTTGATGATCGATCCGGCCTTCTGGGTCCGCATGGCGGGAATGACCTCGCGCATGCCGAGAAAGACGCCGGTTTGATTGACGGCGATCACCTTGTTCCAGTCGGCGAGGCTCAGATCGTGCACGCTGTCGTAGACGATGATGCCGGCATTGTTGACCAGCACGTCGATGCGGCCGTGCTTCGCCAGGATTTCGCCGATGGATGTCTTCCAGTCGTCTTCCGAGGTGACGTCGAGCCGAAGACCGGTGACCCCTGGTGGATAGACGCCGCTCGGATTGCTGGTGCTTCCCGCGTAGACGATCGCGCCCTCTTCGGCGAAGCGCTCGGCGATGCCCAGGCCGATGCCGCGCGACGCTCCGGTGACGAGCGCGACCTTTCCCGCCAGTCTCATTCCCTGCCTCCCTGGTAGCCTTCGGCCGCTTGTGCTCGCGACCGTGTCATGACAGGATGACAGTATTACGGTAATACGTCAATCGTCGTTATGCGGCTTGATCGTATTACCGTATTACGCTACCCATGCAAAGGAAGCCGGCTCTCTCCGAGAAAGACCGGCCCCGGGCGCAAAAGAGCCCGACGCGAGGGAGGAAGCGATGGCAAGCGGTAGGGTCGCCGGCAGAACGGCGATCGTGACGGGAGCGGCGCGCGGGATCGGCAAGGCGACCGCGATCCGGCTCGCCGAAGAGGGCGCGAACGTCGCGCTGTTCGATCGGCTGCCCGATGGCGAACTCGTCGCCGAATCGATCCGGGCGACGGGCGCGCGGGCGATCTTCGTCAGCACGGATCTGACCCGCGAGGATCGGGTTCGCGAGGCGGTGGCCGATACGGTCCGAACCTTCGGCACCGTCGATATTCTGGTCAACAATGCCGGCACGCCGGGCGCCAACAAGCTCACGCACGAGATGAGCGTCGCGGAATGGGACGCCGTCTTCGACGTCAACGTGAAGGGCACGTTCCTCACGACCAAGCACGTCCTGCCGGCCATGATGGAGCAGCGCGCCGGTTCCATCGTGAACGTCTCGTCGATCTACGGCCTCATCGGGTCGGCGGATCTGCCCGCCTACCATGCGACGAAGGGGGCGGTGCTCCTGATGACGCGAACCGATGCGATCTGCTACGCGCCGCACGGAATCCGCGTCAACGCGGTTCATCCCGGCTCCACCAAGACGGAACTGTTCATGGCCGCGGCCGATAGCTGGCCCGCCGGCCGCGAGGCCTACCTCGCCATGATGGGCGAGAAGCACCCGCTCCGGCTGGGCGAGCCCGTGGATGTCGCCAACTGCATCCTGTTCCTCGCCTCGGAGGAAGCGCGCTTCGTGACCGGCGCGAGTCTCGTCTGCGACGGCGGCTATACCGCGCAATAGACCTCGGAACGACGGGGCGGGATGCCCCGCCCATGCTTCACAGCGTCAAAAAGAACGATAGATTAGAGAGGAAAAATCCGTGATCGATCAGGCAAGTGTAAGGAAGAACACGCTGTCGCTGGACGCGATCGTTCTCGGCGCCGGCTTCTCGGGGCTCGCCATGCTGCATAAGTTGCAGAACGAGCTCGGCCTCGACGCGCGCATCATCGACAAGGCCGACGGTGTCGGGGGAACCTGGTACTGGAACCGCTATCCCGGCGCACGCTCGGACACCGAGAGCTGGGTCTATTGCTACAGCTTCGACAAGAAGCTCTATCGGGACTGGAAATGGTCGGAGCGCTATCCGCGCCAGCCCGAGATCCTGTCCTATCTCGAGCACGTCGCCGATCGGTTCGATCTGCGCAAGAATCTCATCCTGTCGACGACGGTCACCAAGGCGCACTTCAACGAGGCGACCAACCGCTGGGATGTCGAGACCGACAAGGGCGACCGCATCAGTGCGAAGTTCCTGATCACCGGCCTCGGGCTGCTCTCCGCGCCGAACAAGCCGCCCTTCCCAGGCGAGGAAAAGTTCAAGGGCCGTATCCTGCAGACCGCGAACTGGCCGAAGGAGCCGATCGACTTCCGCGGCAAGCGCGTTGGCGTCATCGGCAACGGCTCGACGGGTGTGCAAGTCGTCTCGGAGCTCGCTTCGCAGGTCGAGCATCTGACCCTGTTCCAGCGCACGCCGCAATATTCGGTGCCGGCCCAGAACCACCCGGTCACGCCGGAGTTCCTGGACGGGATCGCCGACAACCTCGACGCCTATTTCGATCGCGTGCGGAAGTCGGCAACGGTCTTCGCCTTCCAGGAGGCGAGCGTCGGCGCCATGGAGGTCAGCGCGGAAGAGCGCGAGCGCGTCTTCGAGAAGGCCTGGAATGACGGCGGCGGCTTCAATTTTATGTTCGGCACGTTCAACGACATCGCGACGAACCGCGAGTCGAACGCCGCCGCCTGCGACTTCATTCGCCGCAAGATCAAGGCCGTCGTCACCGATCCGGAGAAGCTGGAGGCGATCCTGCCGACCGATCTCTATGCGCGGCGGCCGCTCTGCGACAACCAATATTACGAGGCGATCAACCGCCCGAACGTGTCCGTCCTGAACGTCCGCAAGAGCCCGATCGTCGAGTTCACCGAGAACGGTATCCGCACCGCCGACCGCGAGGTCGAACTCGACTACGTGATCTTCGCGACCGGCTTCGATGCCGTCACCGGCAACTTCGTCCGCATCGACTTCCAGGGCCGCAACGGCTTGAAGATGAAGGATCACTGGGCGAACGGCCCGCGCGCCTTCCTCGGCCTGTCTGCCGCGGGCTTCCCGAACATGTTCTCGCTCTACGGCCCCCCGGGCCCCTTCACCAACCAGCCGCCGGCCATCGAATGGCAGGCGAACTGGGTGGCCGAGACCATCCGCAACATCAACGCGCGGGGAATCGAGACCATCGAGGCGACGGCCGAGGCGGAACAGGCGTGGCTCGACGAGTGCCGTCGCATCGAGGAGATGACGCTGTTCCACAAGATCGATTGGTGGGTCTCGGGGGCCAACATCCCCGGCAAGGCCAAGGCCGTCAGCTTCTATATGGGCGGGTTCGGCGAATACATGAAGCACGCCGAAGCCTGCGCTGCGAGCGACTACAAGGGCTACAAGCTCGCGCTGCCGAAGGCCGTCGCGGCCTGAGCCGCCCGCTCCGCGCCGATGCCGGCGCGGAGCACCTCTCTTAATCATAGGATTTAAAATGGTGCAGGGCTGTGCCGTCGTCACCGGTGGCGGGCGCAATATCGGCCAGGCCGTCGCGCTCCGCCTCCAGGCTGACGGCTTTCGCGTCATCGTGCTCGACATCGTCGAACCGGAGGCCGAGAGCCTGCGGGCCGATGCGCGGGTGGTCGACCTTTCGGATCGCAGCGCCGCGGAGGCCGCCTTCGCCGCGTTGGCCGACCTCCCGGTGAGGGTGTTGGTCAACAATGTCGGCATCGTCGTGCCGGCGCTGCTCGACGAGGTGCGGGTGGACGATTTCGACCGCGTCTTTCACCTCAATCTCAGGACGGCGATCATCGCGGCGAAGGCGCTCGTTCCGGTGATGCGGCGCGACGGCGGCGGGCGGATCGTGATGAACACGAGCCGCGTGACGCTGGGCAAGGAGGCGCGCACCCTCTACAGCGCCAGCAAGGGAGCGCTCCAGTCCGCGGCCCGGACCTGGGCGCTCGAGCTCGCCAAGGACCGCATCACGGTCAATTGCGTCGCGCCGGGCCCGATCGCGACGAACGTGTTCTGGCAGAACAACCCGCCCGAGAGCGAGGCGACGAAGCGCATCGTCGAGGGTGTGCCGGTGGGCCGAATGGGAACGCCCGAGGACGTCGCCAACGCGGTCAGTTTCTTCTGCGACCCCCGGGCCGACTTCGTCACAGGCCAGACGCTCTTCGTGTGCGGCGGCGTTACCGTGGGTTGAGCCGTCGATCTCGCCGGCGTACGTATGGGGTTGCGTCGGCCCCCCAAAGCGGACATCTACTCTGGCGCCGCCTTCTTGAGCCATAGTATGATATTAGCGGACAGCCATGATGCAAAACGGCAGGACCATCGCCCGGACGGCAGCGCCCTTGCGTCAGCAGGTGGTGCGCCTCATTCGCGAAGACATCTTGAACGGTGGCCTGATGCCAGGCCAGCGGCTGGTCGAGAATGCTCTGTGCGAAACCTACGGGGTCTCGCGGACGGTAATCCGCGAGGCGTTGCGGCAGCTCGAATCCGAGCACCTGATCCAGGTGAAGCCGAACCTCGGCCCCGTCGTCACCGTGCTGACGGAAGCCGAGATCAAGGCGATCTATGTGGTGCGCGCCGCGATGGAGGGCCTCGCCGGCAAGCTGTTCGCCCTCAACGCCACGCCCGCTCAGTGCAAGGAACTGGTGCGGCTGCGTAGCCGGCTCGACAAGGAATATCGCAAGGGCGACATCGACAGCCGCGAAGAGATCAAGGCCGACTTCTACCGGCAGCTCACCGAAGGGGCGGGTAACGAGATCCTGACGGAGAACCTGCGCAGCTTCCACGCCCGGATCGCCGTGTTCCGCCGCTACGCGTTCGTCGATCCCGCACGCATCGAGTTGTCGATCGCCGAGCTCGAGACCATCATCGAGGCGGCGGCGGTCACGCGAGACCCGGAGGCGGCCTGGACCGCCTGCGAGCACCACATCATGCTCGCCGGCGACCTCGCCGTAATGGAATATAGCCGCCGCAATCGCGAGCTCTTCGAAGAGGCGGAAGCGGCGAAGCGCGAGGCCTCGCCGTCCGAGACTAAAGCCGCGGGTTCACCGCCTCGGCG
The DNA here is from genome assembly GCF_009600605.1 of Segnochrobactrum spirostomi. Lineage (GTDB taxonomy): Bacteria > Pseudomonadota > Alphaproteobacteria > Rhizobiales > Segnochrobactraceae > Segnochrobactrum > Segnochrobactrum spirostomi. Next base: position 336,260 of record NZ_VWNA01000002.1, read on the forward strand.
TGGAAACGGTAGGTCCCATCAGGTGCGCGCGTAACGTCGCCGAGCCCCGGATAGGGGAAATGGTATCCGTGAAAACGGATTCCCTCGTCCGCGACCTTCGCGAAGATCGCCGCCTTGGCCGCCGCACCCTTCTCCGGACTGGTGTCGTAGTCCATGTGGAAGAACCATTCCGGGTGGTACGGGTCGAACACGTGATGATGGGCGACGTCGCCCGTGAACACCACCTTCTCCCCCGCGCTCTCGAAGATATAGGCGCACATTCCGGCGGCGTGACCTGCCACGCAGAACGTCGAGACGCCCGGAAACAGGGTGTCGCCCGGCTCGAACAGCTTCAGCCGGTCACGATAGGGGCCGACGGCCTCGAGCGTGCCTGAGGTCCACGGCGCGCGGAAATCGTTGCGCCGCAGATTGGCCTCGTCGGTCCATTCGGCCCAGTCGGCCGACGTGCAATAGAGGTCGGCATTGGGGAACGTCGCGCTGCCGTCGGGCTCGATCAGACCATAGGAATGGTCCGGGTGCAGGTGCGTCATGAGCACGGCATCCACCTCCGCCGGGTCGATGCCGGCGGCCGCCATGTTCTCCCGCATGCGGCCCATCTTGTCGCCGAACATGGTGGAGGTCCGGCCCATCCCCGCATCGATCAGGAGGAGATGCTGCCCCGTGTTGACCACGACTGGGTTCAGATCCATCGGGATGTGGTCGACGGGTAGCCGGTGTTCCGCCTTGAGACGGGCCATTTCATCCGGATCGGCGTTCGGGAAAATGCCCTCGTAGCCGTGATGGATATAGCCGTCCCACAGGACGGTGCATTCGAAGTCGCCGACGTCGAAGCGATGCCAGCCGGCATTCTGGCGTCTTTGGCGCACTGCGCTCATTTTGCCTCCCCTTTCGCGCTTTTGTTGATGCGGCGGTTGCGCCGCTTTTTCTTGGGTCGAGTGTCGTTTTCGGTCCGGCGCCCGCGTCAGGGCGCCGTCCACCAACTCCTGTCTCCGGCGATCCCGCGCACGAGCAAAGCGGCGACCGTCGCCTCCGTCAGCGGTGCGGGATTGTTGAGCACCAGCCGCGTCGCCTTCACCGAGGCGCTCGCGATCTGGGCGACGTGATCCTCGGTCACCCCGAGCGCCCTCAGTTCGAGGGGCGCGCCGACGAGTTCGAGCAGGCGTTCGATCCGCTCGATGCCGGCACGCGCCTGTTCGAGCTCCGGCTGGTCCGGCCCGGCGACCTCGAGCAGACGGCCGATCGCGGCGAACTCCGCCGTCGCGTACGGCAGGTTGAGCCGCATCACATAAGGCAAGAGCGCGCCGACGCCGAAGCCGTGCGCGACATGGCCGATCGCGGCGATCGGCGACTGGATCGCATGGGCCGCGGCGGTGCCTGTGGTGTTGATCGCCATCCCCGCGCAATAGGCGGCGAACATCACGTCCGAGCGGGCCTCGAGGTCCGCCGGGTTCGCGACGACGCGCGCCAGGGCGCCGTTCATGAGCCGCAGCCCTTCGGCGCAGAACAGGTCGGTGATCCGGTTCTTGCCGACATAGATCTGTGTGGCGAGCTGCTCGGGCGTCGGGTTCTTCGGCCGCGCCGTGAAGGCTTCGACGAGATGGGAGAGCGCGTCGGCGGCCGTCGCCGCGGTGAGGCCGCGCGGGCAGCTCAGCGTCAGCTCGGGATCGATGATGGCCGCGACGGGCTCGATCCGAACGTCGGCGATCGCCATTTTCGCGCCGCGCTCCTCGTCGAACACGATGGCGAGGCTGGTCACCTCCGCGCCGGTGCCGCCGGTCGTCGGCACGGTGATCACGGGGAGCGTCGGACCCGGCACCTGGAACTCGCCGAAATAGTCCCGCACGTCGCCCCCGTGGGAGAGCACCGCCGAGACCGACTTGGCGAGGTCCATCGACGAGCCGCCGCCGATGCCGACGATCACGTCGATGCCGCGATCCGCCTGGGCGGCGGCGGCCTCCATCACGTTGGCTCTCGGCAGGTCCGGCAGCGCGCCGTCGTAGAGGAACACGACGAAACCCGCCGCCTCGAGCTGAGCCGCGATCTCCTGGAACTCCGGCGTCGAGGCCATGCGGGCGTCGGTGACGAGAAGGCACCGGCGGCCGTAGCTTGCGGCGATCTGAGGAAGCTGCCGGCGCTGACCCGGACCGAACAGCACCGTTCTCGGCTGGCGGACGAGCCCGAGGCCCAGCCTGTTCTGCATCGTGGTCACGCCGGCACCCCGAGATCGCCAACCGTCAGAGCCATGTATTTCTGCTCGAGGAATTCGTAGATGCCGTGATGGCCCGCCTCGCGGCCGATGCCGGACGCCTTGGTGCCCCCGAAGGGGGCCGCCGGATCGGCCATGATGCCGCGATTGATGCCGACCATGCCGAATTCCAGCCGCTCGCCGAAGGCGACCGCGCGTGTGAGATCGCGGGTGAAGACGTACGAAGCGAGGCCGTAGCGCGAGTTGTTGGCGAAGTCGAGCGCCTCATCGACGCCGTCGACGCCGAAGATCGTCGCGATCGGGGCGAACAATTCGTTGTTGCAGATCACCGCGTTCGGGCCGTCGAAGCGCACCACCGTCGGCTCGAAGAAGAAGCCGGGGCGCTGAATGGCTCGGCCACCGGTCAGTACCTCGCCGCCCGCCCGCGTGAGATCGGCCAGGGTGTCGTACAGGCGGTCGCGCTGGCGCGCGGAGATCATCGGGCCGACATCGACCGGATCGAGGCCATTGCCGACGGTGAGCGCCTTCACCTTGGCGACGAAGCGCTCGGTGAAGTCGCCCTCGACCTTGCGGTCGACGATGATGCGGTTCGCCGCCACGCATGCCTGCCCGGCATTGCGGAACTTGCAGATGATCGCCTGCTCCACCGCGAGGTCGACATCGGCATCGTCGAGCACCACGAACGGGCCGTCACCACCGAGCTCCATGGAGCAATTGACGATGTTCTCGGCGCCGAGCGCGAGGAGCTGGCTCCCGACCCGCGTCGATCCGGTGAAGCTGACCTTGCGCAGCCGCGGGTCGCGCAACAGGAAATCGGAGATCGGGGCGGAGGAGTTCGTGTGGATGAGGTTCACCACCCCCCGCGGAAAGCCGACCTCCTCTAGGATCTCGGTGAACAGCGCGCCCGTGAGCGGCGTCTCCTGCGCGGTCTTGATGATGGTCGTACAGCCGGCGGCAAGCGCCGCGCCGGCCTTGCGGACGATCATCAGGAGGGGGAAGTTCCACGGCGTGATGAGCAGGCTCGGGCCGACCGGCTGCTGGGCGACGACGACCCGGCAGCCACCTTGGGAACTGGTGGCGTAGCTGCCGTGGAGATGCGCCACCTGTTCGGCGAACCACAGCAGGAAATCGGCGGAGAGCAGGAATTCGGCCCGGGATTCCGTCAGCGGCTTGCCGCTTTCGAGCGTCATCGTGCGGGCGATGATGTCCTCGCGCTCCAGCATGAGCCGGTGCGCCGCGTGCATCAGGTTGGCGCGGGCCCGGGGCGCCATCCGCCCCCACGCTTCTTGCGCGCGCACCGCGGCATCGAGGGCGAGCCGCGCATGATGCGGCGTGCCGTTCGCGACCTCGGCGAGGACCGCGCCGTCGGCCGGGTTCACGACGGAGATCGAGCCGTCGCCGCTTTGCCACTCGCCGTCGATGAACAAGCCCGTCCTGACGGCGGCGAGACCCCACCCTGCGGCCCCTGCCTGAAGATCCATGATCGTCCTCCCGTGCCGATGCTCTCTGTTCGGGCACCGTAGCAGTATTACGATAATACGGTGATATGGGGAGGGCAATAGGGTTCGAGGGGCGGAAGGGCTCGCGGGACGCCGCGTCGCGGTGCGGAGCGCGATCTGGATGCGTGGGGAAATTCTCATTCCGGCGCCCGTGTCGGGCCTGCTTCCACGGAAATCCGCGGGCGGTGCCGATTGACAGCCAAACAAATATATTCTGAATATATCGCGTTGGAGGAAGCCGGCCGTGTCCCTACCGTCCCCGCAGTCCCCGTCCCGCCAAAGCGACAGCGCCTATGAGCGCCTGCGCCTCATGATCATCCGCACCGAGCTGCCGCCGGGGCGCTGATCGAGGAGGCGGCGATGATGGAGCGCCTCGGTGTCGGCCGCACGCCGCTTCGGGAGGCGCTGTTCCGTCTGGTGCAGGAGAACCTCGTCGAGAACGTTCCCCGCCGCGGCCATTTCGTGGCTCAGCTTTCGGCGAGCGATTTCTTCTCGCTGTTCGAGGTGCGCCGCGAGCTCGAGGCACTTTCGGCGCGGCTCGCGGCCCGCCGCGTTTCGCCGGACTTGCTGGAGAGGCTCGCGACCTTGGTCGAGGAGGCGCGCCAGGGCGTTGCCGAGGGAAACCGCGATCCGGTGTGGAACCTCGAGGTGGACGAGCGCTTCCATCTCATCGTGGCCGAGGCCGCCAATAACGCGCATCTGAAGGAAGCCGTGGCGCGCTATTACGGTCTCTCGGTTCGCGCACTTTATAAATCCCATCTTTCCGTTGCGCTGATTTCCGAAGAGCTCTGGGCTTACGAGGGCATGGTCGAGGCGCTGCGTGCCGGCGATGCGAAGGCGGCCGAAGACGTCATGCGCGCCCATCTCGATATCGATCCGATCAAGGACATCATGTCCGCCGCGGCCGGCGGCGCGGACGCAGCCACCGAAGCCGCTAACGCCGGCGCCCGCCCTAAGCGGGTGTCGCCATGAGCGGCGATCCGGCCCGCCGTCGGGCGCTCGTTCTTGCCGGGCTGCTGTCGCCGGCGACGGTGCTGATGATCGTCTTTCTCGTCGCGCCGATGCTGATCGTCATCGGCTACAGCTTCTCCGCCCGCGATGATTATGGCGGCGTGCTGCCCGTCTTCACCTCCGAGAACTACACCGCTCTTCTCGATCCGCTTTATCTCCACGTGTTGTGGAACTCGGTGTCGCTCGCGGGGCTGACGACGATCATCTGCCTCATCGTCGGTTACCCGGCCGCCTATTTCATCGCCTTTCGCGCCGGGCGCCTGGCGCCCGTCCTTCTGGTTCTGATGTTGATCCCGTTCTGGATCAACTTCCTGATCCGGATCTCGGCCTGGGTCGTCCTGCTCGGGCGCAACGGCCTCGTCAATGCCGGGCTCGTCGCGAGCGGTTTGCTCGACGCTCCGATCGGCATGCTCGGCACCGAAGGCGCCGTACTGGTCGGCCTCGTCTATGCGTTTCTGCCGACGGCAATATTCCCGATCTACGCGGCCCTCAACCCCATTCCGCCGATCCTGATCGAGGCGGCGGACGATCTCGGAGCGGGGCCGATCGCGGCGTTTTGGCGGGTCACGCTGCCGCTCTCCCTGCCGGGGGTCATGGCGGCGATCCTGTTCGTCTTCGTGCCGGCGATGGGGGCTTTCGCGATCCCGGCTCTGCTCGGCGGCGGCAAGTCGATCGTGATCGGAAACCTGATCGTCCAGCTCTTCCTGGAGTTCCGCAACATCCCGCTCGGCGCGGCGGTGTCGGTCGTCCTGCTCGCCGCTTCGATCGCCCTCATTCTTGTCTATATGCGGATTCTCCAGCGGCTGGAGGCGGCACGGTCATGACGAGCCTCTCCCCTGGCCATTCCTTCCGGTCGTCGTCCGCGGGTGTCTTGGCGAGCCGGATCGAGATGTTCGTGGCGCGGGCGCTGTCGCCAACCATCCTGGTCCTCGCCTACGTCTTCCTCTTTGCCCCGCTCGTCGTCCTCATCGCCTATTCGTTCAATGCCGGCCGCTCGACGGTGGTTTGGAGCGGGTTCAGCTTCAAATGGTACGAGGCCGTCTTCGCCGATCGTAACCTCGGCCGTGCGTTCTGGGTCAGCGTAATGGTCGCGGTGGTTTCCGCGAGCGCGAGCACCATTGTCGGAACCCTCGCCGCCTTGGCGCTCGGGCGGCGGCGTTTCCTCGGGGCGGCGTTCTTCTCGACGCTCCTGACGGCGCCTCTGGTGCTGCCCGAGATCGTGATGGCTGTCGGCCTGCTCGTCTTCATGGTGGCGACCGGCCTCGGGCTCGGCTACGGCTCGATGATCGCGGGCCACATCCTCGTCACCATCCCGTTCACGACGTTGATCGTCCGCGCCGCGACGGCGGCGCTCGATCATCGACTCGACGAGGCCGCGGCTGACCTCGGCGCCAACGATTGGCAAGTTTTCACACGCGTGACGATGCCTCTCCTGGCGCCATCCATCATGACGGCGTTCCTTCTCGCCGCGACGCTGTCCTTCGACAATTTCGTCATGTCGACGTTCACCGCCGGTGTCGGCACGACGCCGCTGCCGATCCACATCTATTCCATGCTGAAACTCGGCATCACGCCGCAGATCAACGCGCTCGGAACGCTGATGGTCGCCTTCAACGTGGCGATCATCCTGGTCGTGATGACCCGGTATCTGGCGCTCACCTTCAACAAGAAGCCGGATCATTAACCGGAGACGAGCAACCGCGCAGTGCGCGGCACCATCAACAAAGGGGAACAAGGCATGTCGAAGACGAAGATGCTGGCGGCGGGGCTGAGCCTCTCCGTGCTGATGGCGGCACCGGTCGTAATGACGCCGGCGGCGGCCGAGGAACTGGCGGTCTATGCCTGGTCGGGCGAGCTGCCGGATGCGATCGTGAAGGACTTCGAAAAGGAGACGGGGATCACCGTCCGGTTCGACACCTTCGACAGCAATGAATCTCTCATCGCCAAGCTCTCGGCGGGCGGTTCCGGTTACGACGTGGTCAACCCGTCGCAATATGCGGTGCAGATCCTCGCCAAGAAGGGCCTGATCGTCGATCTCGATCATGCCAAGATCCCGAACCTCGCGGGGCTTTCGCCGAGCTTCAAGACGGTGTCCTACGACCCCGGCAACAAGGTGAGCGTGCCCTATGTCTGGGGTACGACCGGGCTCGCCTACAATTCCGATTGCGTCAAGGAGCCGATCACAAGCTGGAAGGCGATGTGGGACCCGCAATATAAGGGCCGCATCTATATGCTCGACAACATGCTCGCGGCCTATATCGCGGGGCTCCAGGTCAACGGCTTCAAGGCAAATTCGACCTCCCAGGCCGAGATCGAGAAGGCGACGCAATCGCTCATCGAGCAGAAGCCGCTGCTCGGCGGCTACAACAGCACGAACTTCGCCGATCTCGTTTCCTCGGGCGAGGCCTGCATCGTCGAAGCGTGGAGCGGCAACGTGCTCCAGGCGATCAAGGACAATCCGAAGGTCAAATATGTCCTGCCGAGCGAAGGCGGCACGATGTGGGTGGACGGCTACGCCGTCGCCAAGGACGCGCCGAACCCGGACGCCGCCTACAAGTTCCTCAACTACCTGCTGCGCCCGGACGTGGCGGCGAAGACGACGGAACTCGCGCAGCTTGCGACCTCGGTCGAAGCGTCCAAGGAGAAGTTGCCCGCCGACATCGTGAAGAACACGGCGATCTTCCCGCCGCCCGAGAGCCTCGCCAAGGCCGACTTCATCCTCGATCTCGGACCGGCGACCAAATTCTATCAGGACGGCTGGACCAAGGTGAAGGCGGCGCCCTGACAGGGTGTTGGAGCTCCCGTTCTCCGGTCCTGCCGTCCGGGCTTCGACGGCCGGCTCCCCACCCCGCACCGTCGAACGGCGGCTTCCGCTCCCTTGCAGCGGAAGCCGCCACTTCCGCCGCGACCCGCCTCGGTCGCCGCTTCCTTCCCGCGCGAGATGTCGTCGATGGCCGAAGCCGTCCTGCTGCGTAATGTCGTCAAGACCTTCGGGTCGTTCACCGCCGTGTCCGGGATCGATCTCGCGATCCGGTCGGGCGAGTTCTTCACACTGCTCGGCCCGAGCGGCTGCGGCAAGACGACGACGCTGCGCCTCATCGCCGGATTCGAACAGCCGACGAGCGGCGACGTGATGATCCAAGGCCGCGCGATGGCGGGCGAGCCGGCGCATCGACGGCCGGTCAATACGGTCTTCCAATCCTATGCCTTATTCCCGCACCTCGATGTCGAGGCGAACGTTGCGTTCGGGCTCTCGCTCAAGCGTGTCCCCCGCGCGGAACGCCGGCAGCGGGTCGGCGACGCCCTGAAGCTCGTCCGCATGGAGGCGATGGCGGGGCGCAAGCCCTCCGAGCTATCCGGCGGCCAGCAGCAGCGCGTTGCGCTCGCCCGGGCGCTCGTCAACAAGCCCTCCGTTCTGCTCCTCGACGAGCCCCTCGCCGCGCTCGATCTGAAACTCCGCAAGGAGATGCAGATGGAGCTGAAGCACATGCAGCGTCAGCTCGGCATCACCTTCGTTCTCGTCACGCACGACCAGGAAGAGGCGCTCACCCTGTCCGACCGCATCGCGATCATGAGCGGGGGCAAGGTGCTGCAGGTGGACGATCCGGTCGGCATCTACGAACGGCCGACCACCCGGTTCGGCGCCGATTTCATCGGCGAGACGAATTTTCTCTCCGCTTCGGTGGTCGGACGCTTGGGGCCTGCGATCTCGGTTGCGGTGGCCGGCACGGTCGTCGATGTCCCGGCGCCGGCGGGCTTCTCCGGCGTTGGGGTGACCCTCACGATCCGCCCGGAGGCGCTCCGCGTCGCCTCGGGTCCGGCCCAGGACGCGTCGGACCTTCTCCATCTCCCCGGGCGGCTGCGGGAGATCATCTATATCGGCACCGATCGGCGCGTCGTCGTCGAGATCGACGGCGGTGAAACGATGGTCGCGCGCGTCCAGAACACGGATCTCTCCGCCGCCCTTCCCTCAGAACCCGGCAGTCCGATCTGGCTCGCATGCCGGCTTACGGCGCTCCGCGCCCTTGCGGATTGAGCGCCGCCCCTTCCGATCACGTGCTGGATAAAACCCATGAAACTAGAATCCTACCGCCTCAATGATCTGCCGGCGGCGCTTCCGGTAGATGCCCTGAAGCGCCTCGGCGCGGTGGAGGTGGCGACCATCGGTCATTATTGGCACGACCGCTTCGTCGATGCCGCCGTGCGGCCGATCATCGACGGCGTGCGCATCGCCGGCACCGCTGTGACGGTCACTATCCCAGGGCCGGATTCGACCTTGCTCTACCACGCCATGGACCGCGTGCGGCCGGGCGATGTTCTCGTCATCGAGCGGGCGGGCGATACCCGTCATGCCTGCTGGGGTGGCTTCATGGCCTCCGTCGCCAAGCTTCGGGGTCTCGCCGGGGTGATCGTGGACGGCGCCGTCACCGATCCGGCGGCGATCCGCGAGGCGGGTGTGCCGACCTGGGCCCGCTCCGTCTCGCCGATCACGACCAAGCTCCTCAACCTCGGCGGTGGCTTCAATGTGCCGGTGTCCTGCGGCGGCGTCGCGGTGCGCCCCGGCGATGCCGTGCTCGCCGACGATTGCGGCATCGTGGTGCTGGCGCCGGAGGTCGTGACCGGGATCACCGACATCGCACTCGCCGATCAGGCCGAGGAAGGCGATTGGATCGCTGAACTGCGAGCCGGCAAGAGCCTTCAGGATCTCGTGGACATCGCCGGCATGATCGCGGTCCGCACCGCGGCCGATGCCAAGCACGGCTGACCCGGATCCGCGCGAGACTTGGGCTCGTGCCCGCCCCTCTTCTCCCCCTTTGTCCCGGTCTCATGAGACCGGCCGAATGACCAGAAATTCCGAGGTTTCGACGTGAGCGACGACATTCCTTCCTGCGGCACCCGCCTCGTGGAGATCCTTTCCGCCTATGGCGTCGATACGGTCTTCGGGATGCCGGGGGTCCACACGCTGGAGGCCTATCGCGGGCTGCCCGGCAGTGCCATCCGCCATATCGGCGTGCGCCACGAACAGGGCGCCGGCTTCATGGCCGACGGCTATGCCCGCGTGTCGGGCAAACCGGGCGTTTGCCTGCTCATCAGCGGGCCGGGGGTGACCAATGCGGCGACGCCGCTCGGTCAAGCCTACAGCGATTCCCAGCCCATGCTTCTTCTCTCGAGCGTGGCCGCCGTGCGCGACCTCGGTATGCACCGCGGCCGGCTCCATGAAATCCGCGATCAGGCCCGGGTGACCGAACCGCTGACGGCTTTCTCCCAGGTGGCCCTCAGCGTCGAGCAGGTTCACGAGCTGGTCGATCGCGCGTTCGCCCTGTTCCGCTCGGCCCGCCCGCGCCCCGTCCACATCTCGTTGCCCCTCGACGTGATCGCCACGCCCGATCCGCGCCCCGGTCGCGCTCGCCCGACCCCGCGCCCGCCCCTGCCGGATCCGGATGCGATCGCCGAGGCGGCGAGCCTGCTCGCGGGCGCGAGCCGCCCGATGATCGTCGCCGGCGGCGGCACGGTGAACGCGGCCGAGGCCCTCACCCGGCTCGCCGAGAAGCTCGGGGCACCGGTCATTCCGACCATCGCCGCCAAGGGCGTGATCCCCGACGGCCATCCGCTCGCCCTCGAGACGACCCTCGACCGGCCGGCGACCCAAGCCTTCCTCGCGAGCGCCGATGTGGTCCTGGCGATTGGAACCGAACTCGCCGAACCGGATGTGTGGCTCGACGAGCCGTTTCCGTTCTCCGGCGCGCTGATCCGCATCGACATCGATCCGGCGGTTACGGTGCAGGATTACGACGTGGCCCTCGCCATCGTCGGCGATGCACGGGCCGCCCTCGAAGATCTTGTCGACGCCCTCGACGAGTTCGAGCCGGCGTCCACCCTGGCGGACGGCAGCGAGGTGATTTCCGTGCGGGTGGCGGAGCGGGAGGCACTCACACCGCTCGAGCGCAAGCACGTCGTCGTGCTGGAAGCCTTGCGCGCAGCCCTGCCGGACGACGGCATGGTGTTCGGCGACATGACGCAGATCGTCTACACCGCCTATGCCTTCTTTCCGGTTTCGCGCCCGCGCAGCTTCTTCTTCCCGACCGGCTACGGCACCCTCGGTTTCGCCCTGCCGGCGGCGATCGGTGGCCAGCTCGCAGCACCGGATCGCCCGACCGTCGTCCTCGTCGGCGATGGCGGGCTTCTCTTCACCGTCCAGGAGCTCGCCACCGCCGTCGAGCAGAAGCTGCCGCTCGCGATCGTCCTCTGGAACAATGACAGCCTTGCCCAGATCCGCGACGGGATGCGTCGGCGCAACATCCCGGAGATCGGGGTGAACCAGCTCAACCCGGATTACGGGACGCTCGCCAAGGCCTTCGGCTGCCGGCTGGCGCGTCCGGATTCGCTCGCCGAGTTCGCGGACGCGCTGAAGGCCGCGTTCGCCGCCGACGGGCCGACGCTGATCGAGCTCAACGAAGACGCCCCCTTCCTCGCCGCCAACGATTGAGCCACGGAACCCCGCGATGACCGACACCCGTTCCGCCGCCGATACCGCCAAAGTGCGCATGGCCGAACTCACCGGCGGCGAGGCTCGTGCCCTGCTCGCGGACAATCCGGTGATCCTGCTCCCCCTCGGCAGTCATGAGGACCAAGGCCCCCATGCGCCGATGGGGGACTATCTCTCCGCCGACGCGGTGGCCGAGGCGATCGCCCGGCGGGCGACCGCTGCTGGCATCCGAACCCTCGTCGCCCCGGTGCTGCCGTTCGGTGGGGCGGACTATTTCGGCACCATGCCAGGCGGTATCGCGCTCGGGCAGGAGACGCTGAAGGCGGTGCTCGCCGACATGTTCGAATGCCTGCTTCGTCACAAGCTCGACCGCCTGATCGTCGTCAACGGGCACGGCGGCAATGTCGACGCCGTACACCAGACGACCCTCGCCATTCGCCGCAATCACGGCGTAACGATTCCGAGCCTCTATCTGTGGGCAATCGCCTACGGATTGCTGCCCGAGCTCCTCGGCGAGAAGGCGGCGCGCTCGGCCGGCCATGGTGCCGATCCTCTGACCAGCGTCACCATGCACTTCTTTCCCGACCTGATCCGGCCCGACCTCATTCCCGGCCCGCCGCCACAGCCTAAGGCGCTCGGTCTCGATGTGTCCGATTTCGGAACGGTCCGCTTCCAGGGTGCCAACATCCACCTGCCGCTCGAACTCGACACCATCGCGCCGAACGGGGTGTGGGAAGGCGATCCACGCCTCTGCTCGGCCGAGACCGGCGCGGCGCTGGCCGAGCGGTTGACCGCGCTCGGGGCGGATTTCATCCGCTATTTCGTGACGGCGGGCGCCTGACCCGCGGCCGCCCCGTGAGGCGGCGGCGGGCCGCCGCCGCTCAGAGCTTCACCCAGGCCCCGTTCTGCCTCGAGCTTTCGATGCAGGCCGTGACGAAGGCGACGCCTTTGACGCCGTCGTCGACGGTTGGAAAGGTCACCGCCGGGTCGAGGGGCGTGCCGGATTTCGCCGCGTTGATGGCGGCCGCGGCTTCCGAATAGATCGTGGCGAAGGCCTCCAGATAGCCTTCGGGATGGCCGTTCGGGATGCGGGTGACGCGCGCCGCGGCCGCGTTCGCGCCGGCGCCGCCGCGGGTGACGAGCTGCTTCGGCTCGCCGAGCTTCGTCACCCAGAGATAATTCGGGTCGGCCTGGGTCCATTCGAGGCCCGCCTTGGTGCCGTAGACCCGCACCTTGAGCCCGTTCTCGTGGCCGACGGCGACCTGACTGCACCACAGCAGGCCCTTGGCGCCGCCCTTGAAGCGGAGCATCACGTGGGCGTTGTCGTCGAGCCGGCGGCCGGCGACGAAGGTGTGGACGTCGGCGGCCAGTTCATCGAGCTCCAGGCCGGAGATGAAGGAACCCAGATTGTAGGCGTGGGTGCCGATGTCGCCGGTCGAGCCGCCGACGCCGGATTGGGCCGGGTCCGTGCGCCACACCGCCTGCTTGTGTCCGGTCTCCTCGACCGGCTCGGCGAGCCAATCCTGCGGATATTCCATCTGCACGAGGCGGACCTCGCCGAGCGCGCCCGAACGCACCAGTTCGCGGGCGTGCCGCACCATCGGGTAGCCGGTATAATTGTGGGTGAGGATGAAGAGCGCCTTCGCGCCGTCCGCGACGGCCTTGAGCCGTTGCGCGTCCTCGAGATTGGCGGTCAGCGGCTTGTCGCAGATGACGTGGATGCCGCGCTCGAGAAAGGCCTTGGCCGCCGGATAATGCAGATGGTTCGGCGTCACGATCGAGACGGCCTCGATGCCGTCCGCCCGCGCCGCCTCCGCCTCCGCCATCGCCTCGAACGAGCCGTAGCAGCGCGCCGGATCGAGGCCGAGCTCGCGGCCCGAGGCGAGGGACTTCTCCGGCGTCGAGGAGAGCGCCCCCGCGACGAGGTCGTAATGGTCGTCGAGCCGGGCCGCCATGCGGTGCACGGCACCGATGAAGGCGCCCTGCCCGCCGCCCACCATGCCGAGGCGGATCCTGGCCGCGCGTGCGCCCGATTTGCTGGCTTCGATCGTCATGACATCTCTCTCCCCGACACGGTCTTCATCCGGCGGCTCGCCCGCAGGGGCGGGCGCTCCGGCGCTGACGGCAGTCTTCGGCTGCCCCGCCTCACAGCCCCAGCAGGCGCCGGTTGGCCGCCTCGTCGGTGCCGCCGGCGGCGAAATCGTCGAACGCCTTATCCGTCACCCGGATGATGTGCGCCTTGACGAACTCGGCGCCCTCCCGCGCGCCGTCCTCCGAGTTCTTCAGCGCGCATTCCCATTCCACCACCGCCCAGCCGTCGAAGTCGTTGGCGGTGAGCTTCGAGAACACGGCGCCGAAATCGACCTGTCCGTCGCCGAGCGAGCGGAAGCGGCCGGCCCGGTCGACCCAGCTTTGGAAGCCGCCGTAGACGCCCTGTCGCCCGGTCGGATTGAACTCCGCATCCTTGACGTGGAACATCTTGATGCGGTCCCGGTAGATGTCGAGATTGGCGAGATAATCGAGACATTGCAGGACATAGTGCGACGGGTCGTAGAGCATGTTGGCACGCGCGTGGTGGCCGACCCGGTCGAGGAACATCTCGAAGGTCACCCCGTCGTGCAGGTCTTCGCCGGGATGGATCTCGTAGCAGACGTCGACGCCCTGCTCGTCGGCGAAATCGAGGATCGGGGTCCAGCGCCTCGCGAGTTCTTCGAAGGCGAGCTCGACCAGACCGGCCGGACGCTGCGGCCACGGATAGATGAAGGGCCATGCGAGGGCGCCGGAAAAGGTCGCGTGGGCCTTGATGCCGAGATGGCGTGACGCCTTGAGCGCCATCTTGACCTGCTCGACGGCCCATTCTTGGCGCGCCTTCGGATTGCCGCGCACCGCCGGCGCCGCGAAGCCGTCGAAGGCCTCGTCATAGGCCGGATGCACGGCGACGAGCTGGCCCTGCAGGTGGGTCGAGAGCTCGGTCACCGCCACGCCGTTCGCCCGGGCGATACCGGCGAACTCGTCGCAATAATCCTTGGAACCCGCGGCCGTCTCGAGGTCGATCAACTGGCTCGCCCAGGTCGGCACCTGGACGCCGACATAGCCCTTCTCGGCGGCCCATTTGGTGATGCCGTCCCAGGAATTGAACGGCGCGGCGTCTCCGGCGAACTGTCCGAGAAAAATGGCGGGACCCTTGATCGTCTTCATGAGCGTCTCTCCCCGATTTTCTTGTCTCTGCGGTCGGCCGAGCCGGCTCGGCCGCGCGGCCCGATCCGGCCTCTGGGTCGGCGCCCCGCCCGGGATCGCCGGGCGGAGCGCGATGGCGAAGGCATCGCCGCTGTCAGAACGGCGAGTCCGGGAAGTAGAAGCCCTTGGCGTTGTCCTTGGTGACGAGCGTCGCGTCGAGGGTATAGGTGCCGCGCACCGGGACCTGATCGTAGAGCGCGGCGGCCGTCAGCTCCATAGCGGTGCCCACCATCGCCGGCGGATAGAGCACGTCGACCGGAATGATCTTGTCGCCGTCCATGACCTTCTTGATCATGTCCTTGGAGCCGGCGCCGCCGACGACGTACTGGATGTCGGTGCGCTTCGCCTGCTCGATCGCCTGCAGGACGCCGACCGCCATGTCGTCGTCCTGGCACCACACCACGTCGATCTTCGGGTACTTCGTCAGGTAGTCCTGCATCACCCGGAAGGCGTCGTCGCGGTTCCAGTTGCCGAACTGACGATCGAGCACCTTCACGTTGGAGCCCGCGATGCCCTTGTCGAAGCCGTCCTGGCGCTGTTGATCGATCGGGATCGGGAGGCCGCGGATGACGACCACCTGGGCGTCCGGGGTGTGCTCCTTGATGTAGCGGCCGGCGACCTCGCCGAGCGCCGGATTGTTGCCGGCGACATAGAGGTCGCGCACGCTGTCGTCGTTGACGGAGGGGGCGCGGTCGACGATCGCGACGAACGTGCCCTTGCCCTTCACTTCCTTGATGGCGTTGACGAGCGGATCGGGATCGGTCGGCAGGATGACGAGCGCGTCGATGCCCTGGACTTCAAGGTCCTGGAGCGCGTTCGCCTGGGTTGCCGGGTCCGGCGACGTCTTCACCACGACCTTGAGCCCCGGATGCTCCTTCATGAGGAGCTCCGCGACGCGGTTGGCGTGGTAGACGACACCCGACGTCCAGCCGTGGTCGGCGGCCGGGATGGAGACGCCGATGGTCTTGGTCTCCTGCGCCTGAGCGATTCCGAACATCGCCGTCATGGCGACGCCGAGCGCGATGATCTTTCTCATTCTTGTTCCTCCCAGAGTGCCGGGGGCAGGCGATATGGGACCCGGGCGTCCCCCTTCATGAGCCCGGACCGCTCTACGCCTTGCGCGTCAGCGACCGCTGCACGAGCATGGCGATGATGATGATCGAGCCCTGGATGGCGCCGATCAGGTATTCGCTGATGAAGTTGGAGAGCAGCATGATGTTGCCCACCAATTCGAGGATGAAGGCGCCGCAGATGGTGCCCCACACGCGGCCTGCGCCGCCCTTGAGCGCGGTGCCGCCGACGACGACGGCGGTGATCGCCTGCAATTCCCACAGCATGCCGGTCGTCGCTGAGGTCGAGCCGAGGCGCGGCACGTAGAGCAGCACCGCGATGGCGACGCAGAGCCCCTGGATGACGAAGGCGATGGTGCGGACGCGGTTGACAGCGATGCCCGAATAGCGCGCGACCTCGCGGCTCGACCCGACGGCGGTGACGTGCCGGCCATAGCGTGTCCGGTAGAGGATGAAGGCGGCGATGGCGGTGACGAGAAGGATGGCCAGGATCGGCACCGGGATGCCGGCGATCGAGCCGAAATAAACCGGACGGTAGAGCGCCTGCTGCTCGGGGGAACGCAGCGTGATCGCGCCGCCCTGGGACAGCCAGGTCGTCAGCCCCCGGTAGATGCCCATGGTGCCGAGGGTGGCGATGAAGGGCTCGATGCGCCCGACGGTCGTGATGAGGCCGTTGGCGAGGCCGCAGAGCGAGCCGACCACGACCGTCAGCACCACCGCGGCGGCGAGCATCAGGGCCGGGTCGGCGATCACGCCGGAATTCATGAATAGGATCATCAGGCTCGCGACGAAGGCGACCATCGAGCCGACAGACAGGTCGAGGTCGCCGGACGAGATCACGAAGGTCGCGCCGACCGCGATGATCGCGATGAAGGCCGAGCGCGTCGCCACATTGGCGAGATTGTTGAGGCCGATGAAGTTCGGATTGACGAGCGCGCCGACGATCAAGAGCAGGATGAGCGCCGCGAACGGGGCGATCGCCCTCATATCGATGTCGCGCCAGATTCTCTGGCGCTTGGCTGAAGCGCTGCCGCCCTCGACATGCATGGTCACTCGTCTCCTCCCGGGCGGCGCGCGCCGGTCGCGCTTTCACCGCCGCATTGTCCTGGCGTTCGTTGACGTCAGCTCGCCATCTGCCGCTTCAGGCCGGCGGCGTAGCGCATGATGGTCTGCTCGTTGATTTCCTCGCCCTCGAGCATCCCGACGAGCCGTCCCTCCCGCATCACCGCGACCCGGGTGCAGAGACCGATCACCTCCGGCATCTCAGACGAGATGACGATGACCGAGCACCCGTCCCGGGCGAGCGCGGCGATGAAATGATAGATCTGCTGCTTGGTGCCGACGTCGATGCCGCGGGTCGGTTCGTCGATGACGACGATCTCGGGCGCGGTCTCCATGATCTTGGCGAGCAGCAGCTTCTGCTGATTGCCGCCCGACATGCGGCCGACCCGCACCCGGTCGTCGCGGACGCGGATATCGAACCGCCTTTTGGCGCGCGCCATCGCCTCGCGCTCGCTCGCCGGGTCGAGATAGACGTGGCGAACATGGCGGGCGAGCGATTGCAGGGTGAGGTTCGCGGTCATGCCCTCGCCGAGGAGAAGGCCCCGCCCCTTGCGGTCCTTCGTCATGTAGGCGAGGCCACGACGGGCCGCTTCGGCGAGGTCGTTCGGCGGCAGCGGCGCCCCCTTCACGATGACTTCACCGGAGAGCCGCGGCCGCAGGCCGACGATCGCCTCCATGATCTCGGTGCGACCGGACCCGATGAGACCGGAGAAGCCCAGCACTTCGCCCTTGCGCAGCTCGAAGCCGATATCCTTCACGTAGCCGGTCGAAAGTCCGCGGACGGAGAGGACGATCTCCTCGTCGACGTCCGGCTCCTGCTTGGCGGGGTAGAGCCGGGAGAGCTCGCGCCCGACCATGAGCTGGGCGATCGCGTCGCTGTCGAGCAGCGCCGTCGGGGCGGTCTTGATCCACTGCCCGTCGCGCAGCACCGTGACGCGGTCGCTGATCTCCATCACCTCGTCGAGCTTGTGGGTGACGAACACGAAGCTCGTGCCCTTGGCGCGGAGCTTGCGCACCTGGTCGAACAGGATGTCGGTCTCTTCGCGGGAGAGCACCGCCGTCGGCTCGTCCATGAAGATCACCCGCGCCTCGCGGCTGATCGCCTTGGCGATCTCGACCATCTGTTTGTCGGCGACGGCGAGCGAACTGATCAGGGCGTTCTCGTCGACGTGGGAGCCCAACTGGTCGAGGATGCGGCGCGTCTCGGCTCGCATGAAGCGGCGGTCGAGCACGCCGAACCGGGTGACCTCGCGGCCGAGAAAGAGGCTTTCGGCGACGGTCAGGTGCTCCGCCAGGTTGAATTCCTGGTGGATCAGGACGATGCCGAGCGCCTCGGCGTCGCCGTTAGCCGGCAGCGTGACGGGTTCGCCGTCGAGCAGAATGCGTCCCGACGTTGGGCTTTCGAAGCCGGACAGGATCTTCACGAGCGTCGATTTGCCGGCGCCGTTCTCGCCGAGCAGCGCATGGACCTCGCCGGGCATCAGGTCGAAATCGACGCTGAACAGAACCTGGACTTCGCCGAACGTCTTCGACACGCGCTCGGCCGCCAGCACGGGCGTCCGCGCCTCTCCCCCATCCCCGAGCATCGTTTCCTCCCGCGGTTCACCGACCGCTTCGGGATTTGTGTAAACCTTTACATTTTGCGTGTAAAGGTTTACATCATTCGAGCCTTGGGGAATATTCCGCGCAATGCGGATTGCCCGTTGCGGCTCAGACCGGATCGCTTCAAGCCATTGCGAGCTCTTGAGAAGCCGGATCGGACCTCGCCTTGTCGAACGCTTCCCCCGCCACGATCGAAGATGTTGCCCGCCTCGCGGAGGTCTCCATCGCGACCGTGAGCCGGGCCATCCACACGCCGGACAAGGTGGCGAAATCGACCCGGCAGAGGGTCAATCAGGCGATTGCCATCACCGGCTACACGACCAATGCCATGGCCCGCAGCCTGCGCATGGGTCGCTCCAACATGATCCTGGTGCTGGCGCCGGACATCGGCGATCCCAACTTCTCCTCGATCCTGATCGGCATCGAGAACGAGGCACGCGGCCACGGCTATGGCGTCCTGATCGGCCACACCCAGAACGATCCGGAGCGTGGGCTCGATTATCTGAAATTCCTGACCTCGAACCAAGCCGCCGGGCTGGTGCTCTTCACCGGCCACGAGCCGTTCGGACATCAGGATCTGGCACAGCGCCTCCCGCCCACGGTTGCCGTCTTCGAGCCGGTGTTCGGCGCCAAGGTGTCTTATGTCGGCGTGGACGACACGGCGGGCGCCCGCAAGGCAGCCGAATATCTGCTCGCCTCGGGCCACCGCGAGATCGCATTCATCGGCGATTCGAAGACCAAGCTCGGCCACGTGCGGCGGCGCAAGGGCTACGATCTTGCCCTCGATGCGGCCCGCATTCCGCCCGAGCGGCGGATCGTCGTCGATGGCGAGGGGTCGATCGAGGCCGGCCGCCTCGCCGTCGAACAGCTCTTCATGCGTGACACGCTGCCGACCGCCTTCATGTGCGTCAACGACGCGACCGCGGTCGGCGTCATCAACGGCCTCGCCGCCCGCGGCTACGACCTGCCGCGCGACTTCTCGGTGATCGGCTTCGACGACGTGCCGCAGGCGACCTTTCTCAACCCGCCGCTGACAACGGTGCGCCAGCCCCGCTCGGCGATCGGGCGTCAGGCCATGGCGCTGCTTCTGAAGCAGCTCGACGCGCCGGGCGCCGGGATCGAGGAGATCCTCATCCTGCCCGACCTCATCGTCCGCGGCTCCGTCACCTCCCCCCTCCGCGCGCGATAAGGCGGCGCGGGCCGAGGTTGCGGCCCGGTCAGACCGCCTCCCGCTCCCATTCCGCGACGAGCGTGGCGCTGTCGGTCACCACGCCGAGGTGAAGGGAGATCATGGCGAGCGCCGCCTTCTCGAGCGCCTCGTCGGTGCCGCGGACGAGATCCTCCAGCACGGTGACGCGATAGCCGAGATTGGAGGCGTCGAAGGCGGTGTTGAGCACGCAGCAATCGGCCATGCAGCCGGTCAGCACGACCCGCCGCGCGCCCATATTGCGCAGCAGGAAATCGAGGTCGGTGGGGTAGAAGGCGGAGAGCCGCTTCTTGCCCTCGACGATGAGGTCGCCCGGTTCCACGTCGGTGACGAAGTCAGTCCAGCGGCTGCCCGCGAGGGCGTGGGCGTCCGCGTTCGGGATCGGGCCGACGAACAAGGGAAAGGTCATTCGCCACGCCGACGGGATGCCGTTCACGTCGTCGACGCCGCCGGGCCGCAGGGTCGAGCGGACATGGATGACGGGCACGCCGAGGCGGCGCGCCTGGACATGAAAGGCGTTGACGCCGTCAACCACCTCCCGCGCCCGCGGTGCCGGGCACGGGCAATCCGGATCGGCCGACAGGTGCCCTTGGTGGAGGTCGATGGAGATCGCGACCGTTCCCGCCCGGCTGGTGAATTCCGAGAACGCGGCGGGCAGTTCGATCCGCGCGCCATAGACGGAAGCTTGCATGATCATGGTCCTCCGGCGGGCCGGCGCTCAGCGCCGCTCTTCACGCACATAGGGTTGGCCGAGCGCGCCGGGCTCGTCGCTTGGGCGATGGAGATGGCGCACCGACCCCCAGATCATCACGGCGAGGGTGACGAGGTACGGCGTCGTCATCACGAGATATTGGGGTAGCATGATCCCGGCCGCGGCGAGCTTGGGGATCACGGCCTGGATACCGCCGAACAGAAGCGCGCCGATCAGCGCCCGCCACGGGTTCCAGCGCGCGAAGATGACGAGCGCGATGGCGATCCAGCCGCGGCCGGCGGTCATGTCGTCGACCCAGATCTTGACGCTCGCGATCGCGATGTAGGCGCCGGCGAGGCCGACGAGAAGGCCGCCGCCGGCGACCGCGAGGAATCGGGTCGCGGAGATTGGAATGCCCATCGCATCGGCCGCCTCGGGGTTCTCGCCGACCGCTCGCAGGCGGAGCCCGAAACGGCTCCGGCTCAGCATGTAGGCGACCCCGAGGAAGATCGGGATCACGAGATAGGCGACGAGATCCTGGCGGAACAGGATCGGCCCCAGCACCGGCAGGTCCGCGAGCGGGCCGAGCGGCAACGGGGCGAGCCCGGTGAAGGCCTTGCTCGTCCAGCCGCACAGGTTGCCGAGGAGGCTCGTCAGCCCCTGGCAGAAGAAGACCATGACGAGCCCGGCGATCACCTGGTTGACGCGCAGGGTGATGACGAGGAAGGCGAACACCAGCGACACGAGGCCCGCCGCGATCATGCCCACCACCATGGCCACCAAGGGATGGACCTCGAAGGTGAGCAGGGTGCCGACGGAGGCGAGCGCGCCGACGAGCATCAGCCCCTCCGCCGTCAGGTTGAGGACGCCGGCCCGCTCCGAGATGATGAGACCGAGCGCCGCCAGGGCATAAGGCACGGCGAGTTGGGGGACATTCGCGAGCCAGGTGACGAGAAAGCCGCTCACGGGGTCCCCCTGATCCAATGGATGCGATGGACGACGAGGAAATCGGACGCCGCGACGCACATCACGACCACGGCCTGGATGAGCTGAACCATCGACGACGGGATCGAATAGAACACCTGGAGGTTCTGACCGGCGACGAAGAGAACCGACATCAGGAACGCCACGATCGCCGCCGCGATCGGGTTGTTGCGGGCGAGGAAGCCGATGAGGACGCCGGACACGCCGTAGCCCTCGAAGAAGGACTGGGTCAGCCGCCCTTCCTGACCGCTGACCACCGTGAAGCCGGCCAGCGCCGCGAGCGCGCCGGACGCGAGCACCACCGACAAGACCATGCCGCCGACGGGCACGCCGAGGGCGCGGGCGACGCTCGGGTTGGCGCTGACGAAGCGCATGAAGATGCCGGCCCGGCTGCGGCCCGCGACATAGGCCATCAGGAGTGCGGCGGCGACGGCGATAAGGAGTGAGACGCTCATCCCCGAGGACAGCGTCGGCAGCAGCTCGGACGGGGCGAAGGACGGCGAATGGGGGAAGCCGTCCTGGTCCTTCCACGGCCCGTACAGGAGGTGGAGGAGCCCATAATAGGCGACATAGTTCAGAAGCAGCGTCGAGATGATCTCGTTGACGGCGAGCCGCAGCTTCAGGAGCGCGGGGATGAACGCCCACAGGGCGCCGCAGATCATCGCGGCGAGTGCCATCAGATAAAGGCGCGCCGGGTCCGGACCGAGCTTGAGCAGCGAAACGATCGTGGCGCCGATTCCGCCGAAGATCATCTGCCCCTCGATGCCGAGATTCCAGAAGCGCACACGAAAGGCCATCGCCGCGCAGAGGCCGACCAGGATCAGCGGCGACGCCTGGAACAGCACCGCCTTGAAGTTGGTGGGATCGAACAGCGTCGCCATGATGAATTCGTCGGCGAGGCTGTCCGCCGGCACGCCGGCGAGGACGAGCGCCACGGCGGAGAGGCCGAGCCCGACCAGCAGGGCGATCGCGACGGCGGCGATCCTCAAGCCCGAGCTGGCATTGCGGCGGACCTCGATGGAGATCTGGCCGAACCGGCGCCTCGCGCCGGAGCCCGCCGCCGACGGCGCGACGATCGTAGACACCTCGTCACTCATGGATCACCGTTGCCTCGTCGCCGGTCGGCACAGGTTCGGCCGCCGGCCCCGTCTCGATCTTCGCGGCGTCTCCGACCATGGCGCGGCCGATCGCCTGCCGATCGAACGGCGCCTCGAACTCCGCCGCGAGCCGTCCGCGCGCCATCACGCCGATCCGGTTGGCGAGCTTCATCGCCTCGTCGAGGTCCTCGCTGACGAGGAGGACGGCGGCGCTCTGCCCGGCCGCCTCCTTGAGCCGTGCGTGAACGGCGGCGGTGGCGCGGGCGTCGAGGCCGCGGCTCGGGCTCTGGGCGACGACGATCCCGGGCTGATCGGCGAACTCGCGGGCGATCACGAGCTTCTGGGCGTTGCCGCCAGACAGGAGCGCCGCATTCTGGGCGAGGCTACGCACGCCCTGCACGTCGAACTCGGCGAGGGCGCGCTCCGCGTCGGCGCGCATCCGCCCGCGTCGCGTCCAGGCCCACGAGCCGTAGGCGCCGCGGGCGGTGCGGCCAATGCCGAAATTGTCGAGCACCGACAGGCCGCCGGCGAGCGCATATCGGTAGCGGTCGGCCGGGATGAAGGCGACGCCGAGGCGGCGGAGTTCGGCCGGATCGAGAACGGTCAGGGCCTCGCCGGCATCCTCGAACTGGATGGCGCCGGACTCCGGTTGGCGCAGACCCATCAGCATCTCGGTCAATTCGCTCTGACCGTTACCGGAGACCCCGGCGAGGGCATAGATCTCACCGGCCCGGACATGGAACGAGACATTGTCGACGGCACGCGAGCCGTCGCTCCGGCGGACGCTCAGGTTCAGCGTCTCGAGCCTGCGGCGTCCGAATTCGGGCGGCGTCTCGGCCGCAATCGGCAGCGCGTCGCCGACGGTGAGACGGGTGAGCTCTTCGATCGAGGTTGCCGCGGGATCGACGGAGGCGACCGTTCGTCCCGCGCGCAGGATCGTGACCCGATCGGCGAAGCGCTTCACATCCGACAGCTTGTGGGTGACGAGCACGATGGTGGTGCCGGTCGCCGCGAGGCCGCGCAGCGTCTGCATCAGACGCTCGGCCTCCTGATCGGTGAGCACCGCGGTCGGCTCGTCGAGGATCAGGATGCGGGCACCCCCGATCAAGGCCTTGATCACCTCGACGCGCTGCTGCTCGGCGATCGAGAGGGAATCGACGCGGGCATGCGGATCGACGGTCGCGCCGAGCAGCGCCGCCTTCTCCGCGATCGCCGCCATCATCGCCTGCCGCTCGCGCGCCGTGGAGGCGAGACGCTCTCCCGAGCCGATCCGCGACAGGAGGACGTTGTCGAGAATCGAGAACGGCCGCACCAGCTTGAAATGCTGATGAACCATCCCGATGCCCCGGGCCGCCGCCTCGCGCGGGCCGGAAAGATAGGTCGGCTCACCGAACAGGCGCAGGCCGCCGCTGTCGGGCGTGTAGAGCCCGCAGCAGACGTTCATCAAGGTGGACTTGCCGGCACCGTTCTCGCCGAGCAGCGCATGGATCTCGCCGGCGTTGGCGGTGAAGGAGGCGCCGTCGAGCGCGCGGAAACCGTCGAAGGTCTTGGTGACCCGGTCGAGTTCCAGGGTGGCGGTTGTCATGAAGCAGCTCTTCGAAGGCGCGAAGGGCGCGGGCGGCGCGGGAGATGCGCCGCCCGTCGCGAGGTCATTTCTGCGAGATCACGCCGTCGACGAACCAATCCATCTTCCAGAGATCGGCGTCGCTGATGGGTTGGCCGGCGGCGAGGCGCTCCTTGCCGTCGCGGTCCTTGAGCGGTCCGACGAAGACGGGGAAGCCGTCGATGATCGATTGGCGGGCGGCGAAGATCTTCTTCTTGTTCTCCTCCGAGACCGCCGAGCCGCAGCAGGAGATATCGGTGCCGCCCTCCTTGATGCCCGGGAAGGCGCCGTAGGGCGACGGCTCCCAGGTGCCGGCCTTGATCTTCTCGAGCTCGGGCACGAGGAATTTCGACCACGTCCAGATCGAGGAGCACTGGTTCGCCTTCGGCGCGAATTCGGTCAGGTCGCGGTGGTGGCCGGTCGAATAGACGCCGCGCTCCTGGGCGACGATCTGCGGCGTCGGCGTGTCGACGTGCTGGCCGATGACGTCGATGCCTTCGTCGATGAGGGCCGAGGCGGCGGCGCGCTCCTTGACCGGATCGTTCCAGGCGCCGGTGAAGACGACGGTGACGGTCGCGTTCGGGTTGATGGTCTTGGCGCCGAGCTCGTAGGCATTGATGGTCCAGTTCACCACCGGCAGCGGGTTGGCCGCCACGAAGCCGAGCTTGCCCGTCTTGGAGGCCGCTGCGGCGGCCATGCCGCAGAGATATTGGCTCTCATAGGTGCGGCCATAGAACGATTCGAGGTTCGGGCCGTTGGTGGTGCCGCTCGCATTGAGGAAGGCGACGTCCGGGTGCGCCTCCGAGAGCTTCTTGAACGTGTCGGAATAACCGAAGGCGGTGCCGATGATGACGTTGTAGCCGCGCTGAATGAAGCGTTCGGCCGGCGGCGTGATGGAGGCGGCGTCCTCCGGTACCTTGTCGACCACGGGGATCGTCTCGCCGAGCGCCTTCTCCATCGCCGGCAAGGCTTCCATGAAGGCCTGGCTCCAGCCGCCGTCGTTCTTGGGGCCGAACAGGATGATCGCGACCTTCGGATCGCCCTGAACCTTGAAAGGCGCCGCGACCGCGATCGCGGAGGTGATGAGGCAGGCGGCCGACGCGAGGGCCACCGCCATCTTGGACATCTTCATCTCGGTCTTCCTCTGGATGGAATCCGGCCTCTGCGGGCCGCTGGGGATCGTGACGTGTCAAAGCATCTTGTTGATCCGGAAGACATTTTCCTCCGGGTCGAGCAGCACGGACTGGTACCAGTTGTAGTAGGTCTTGTAGGGCGCCTTGATCAGCTTGGCGCCTTTGGCGACCGCGAGCGGCGTGAGGCGATCGACGTCCTCGGCACTGTCGACGTCGATGTTGAGGAGGAATTTCACCCCGGTCGGCTGCGCGTAATCGGAGAGCTTGAGGAGGTCATAGGCCTCCTGCGCGTTGAAGCCGAGGCAGCTTTGTCCGGTCTTCAAGCCCACGAAGATCGGCGAGCGGATCTCCGGGATTTCCTCGAACCCGAACAGGTCTCGGTAGAAGCCCGACAGCGCCTCGATGTCCTTCGTGAAGATGTTCACGTACGACAGATTCACGTCTATTCATCCTCTGAATGTCGCGACGATGGGGGCGCCGAGACGTCCCCGTGAGAAGCGGACTGGCTTGGACGAACGCCCGCGCTTCGAGATGCCCTTCGACCGGGCTGCCGAAGGGTCTGCGGCGGCAGGCCCGCAGACCCGTCGATCGCGTTTAGGCCGCCTTCTCGCCCTTGCCGAAGGTTGTCTGCTTGACGAACTTGCTCTTCAGGTGATCGCCGGAGCTGATCGGCGCATATATCGGGCTCTCGCCGGGCGCCAGGCAGCTCGGCAAGCATTCGATGACGGCGTCGTAGTTCGGCTGATGGAAGAACACGATCGACAGCCGGTCGATGTTCTCTTCCGAAGACATGCCGGGGTTGACGACGCGGTGCAGCGTCGACGTCCAGGTGTCGTTCGTCCATTGCTGCATCAGATCGCCGATATTGACGATGAAGGTGCCCTCGACGACGGGGACGCCGACCCACTCGCCGGCCTTGTTCTTCACCTCGAGGCTGCGGTCACCGACCTCTTTGCGCAGGATCGTCATGCTGCCGTAGTCGGAATGGGCGCCGGCGCGGAGCTGGCCCGGGAGCGGCTCCGCCGTCTGGCGCGGGTAGCGCAGCACCCGCATCATCGAGATGTTGCGGTCGATGGTGCCGTCGAAATAGTGCTCGTCGAGGTCGAGCGCGAGCGCGAACAGGCGCATCAGATCGGTGGCGAGCGCGTCCACCGACGTGAAATAGTCCTCCCAAAGATCCTTCAGCTCGGCGGGGACCGCCGGCCAGACGTTCGGCGCGAAATGCGGGCCGGCCGCGGCTGACGTGTAGTAGGGATCGCCTGCGGGGACGTCGACGGGGCCGATCGACAGGGATTCCTTGATGTCCGGCGGCGTCGGCTCGTCGAGGCTGTAGGACAGGCCCTCGCCGCCGACGGCGGAATAGCCGCGCACCTGGTCCGGCGCCGGGCGCTCGCACTTCATCTTCTCGCCGTGGGGCAAGGCGAAGAACGCGGCCGACACGTCGTAGGTCTTGCGGATCAGATCTTCGGGGATGCCGTGGCCCGAAACGACCAGAAACCCGATGTCGCGGCAGGCTTGTCCGATCTTCTCGGCAACCGCTCGTTTCCCCTCCGGCGTTCCCGCCTTGTAGGGGCTCAAATCGATCACCGGAACCTCAAGTAAGGTCATCTGAAGGCCCTCGTCTTATTGGTGTGCAGAAGGAAGCCCCCGACTTCTGCGCGAAGTGTCGGAGCCGCCATCTTCCGAATTACAATAAGCAAGAGGTATGCCAGGGCTCGCGAGCCAGAAAGTCTCAGAACTTGTACTTGAAATTTTACCGGATGATCAAAAAATGATCTGCACGGCTCGTCGTGCCTAGAATCTGAGCGGGCACATTCCTGCGAACGAAATGTGCGCGAGGCGGTGTCGCCAGAGGCGGACGCCGCCCATGATCCCGGACTGGATCGTTAGCGTCCCGCGGCGGCGGCACGGATCGGCGGCGGCTCTGCCACCGGCGCGTAGGAGCGCGGGGAGGTCGAGATGGCGCGCGACGCGAGGGCGACGGCGTCGGCGAGGCAGGTTTCGATCGGCTCGTCGCGGGCGATCGCGGCGAGGAAGCCGGCATTGAAGACGTCGCCGGCCCCGATCGTGTCGACCACCTCGACCTGCGGGGCCGGGACCGACCACGTGCCGCAGATCTTACCGGCGGCGACCGCGCCGTTCGGGCCGCATTTGACGACGGCGATGGCACCGTCGCGCATGGTGCGGGCGATGACCTCCGCCGCTGTGAGGGGCGACGGGCAGCCGGTCAGGCTCGTCGCCTCGACCTCACTGAGCAGCGCGCAATCGCTGACCGCGAGGAGCGATTGGGCGAAGGCGCGCACCGGTTCCGTCCAGCCGGCCGGGGGCCAGCCCGGATCGATCGCGACGCGGGCACCGACGCGGTGGGCGTAGTCCACGAGCCGGCCGTAGCCGGGCATCAGGGCTTCGGTTTGAAACGCGCCGGAGAGCAGCAGCCAGCCGCCGGCGAGCGGAACCTCGCGCAACGCCGCCAGCGCCTCATCGGGTCCGTAGAGCGGCAGGTGGCCGCGCGTGGTGAGGAAGGTGCGCTCGCCGTCGGGATGGGTGACGCCGATGGTCAGCGTCGTCTTGGCGTCCGTGCGTGTCCACGACACGCTGCCCGCCGGAAAGGCTTCGACGAGAAAGTCGCCGAAGCTGTCGTTGCCCCGGCTCGCGCAGAGGCGGAACGGCACCCCGAGCCCGGCCCAGGCGAGCGCCGTGTTGCCGGCCGAGCCCCCGACGCGCAATTCGTCGTGGGGCACGAAGATCTCGATGCCGACCTGCGGCCACGGCGCCACGGGGCCGAGGATCAGGTCGACATTGACGTTGCCGAGAACGACGAGCGGCTGCATCGCGATCAGTCCGCGGTGCGGCGGGCGGCGGCGATGATCGCCGCGAAGAGATCGAGGTCCGCGGCCGACTCCGCTGGCGGGGTGCGGTTCTCGGCGCCCTCGGTGGCGGCGGCGTGGAAGGCGCGCAGCTCCGCGTCGAACGGGTCCTGATAGAACGGGCCGAGCCGGGTCAGGCTGTTGTCGTGCGCCGTCGAGTGCTGCACGTCGAGCACCATCGGCAGGTTCCGCACATAAGGCGTCGGATATTCCCAGGCGAGCCGCTCGGTGCGGGTGTTGATCTCGAAGCCCGCCTCGAAGCGGACGACGTCGCCGATCATGCACTCGTAGAGCGCGGTGAAGGTGCCGTAATCGAACAGCGCGGTGATCTGCGCGCCGCCCTGCTTCACCTCCGCAGCGATCACCCGCTTCGGGCTGCCGATCAGGTCGCGCATCGCCGACAGCGAATGGGAGGAGAGGCCGGTCAGCACGCTGTAGGCGGTGCGCAGGTCGGCCGGCGCGTCGGCGCCGATGACCTTGTCCACCATGCCGGCGCGCAGGCTGCGGCTCTCGTCGAGGAGCGCCGTCGGGATGTCGCCGGGCGGCACCGCGACCTGATCGACCTGCTGGAAGAACCACGGGCCTTCGCAGATCACGTCGCGGACGCGGACATAGGTGATGGCGTCGAGCTCGGGCAGCCGCGCCTTGGCCTCGACGAAAGCCGGCGCGAAGCGGCGCATGTAGCCGACCATCGCGACCCGGTCGGACGCCTCGGCGACGGCGGAGAGCGCGGCGAGATCGTCCTTCTCGAGGCAGCACGGCTTCTCGATCAGGACGTGCTTGCCGGCCTGCAGCGCGGCCCGCGCATGGGCGCCGTGATATTGATCGGGGCTCAACACCAGCACGGCGTCGATGTCGGGCGACGCGATCAGGTCCTCGGCGGTCGCGAAGGTGCGCGCGATGCCCCAGCGCGGGCAGACGGCCGCCGCGACGGAGGGCGAGGGATCGTAGGCGCCGGCGAGCGAATAGAGATCCCCGAGCCGCTGGAGGATCGGGAGGTGGATGAGCTGGGCAACTTCCCCGAGCCCGATCAGGCCAAGTCTGAGCATGACGGATTCCGATTGCGGACGCCGCGTGCGGGAGCGGCGCCTCAGGAGCGAAGGGGCATGTCCGATGAATAAATACGAGATAGTGATTTTATCAAGCGATTTTCTGCACGGCGTTTCCGCCTCTGTTTGGTCAGCGCGGAGGCGAAAGGGTGCGATATCGGCCCCTGCTCTGCCGGTCGAACGGTGTGGACCGTGTCGGTCAGGGGCCGCCTCGGGGTGTCTCAGGGCCATTCGAGGCTGGCGCAGCGGAGCTTAATGTATTATCCAGGATTTAAACGACCCCGGAGGACATCATGAAGCTCGCGACCGCCCCCGACGCCTGGGGCGTCTGGTATGCCGAGGACCCGCGGCAGACCCCTTGGCAGCGTTATCTGGACGAGGTTCAGGAGGCCGGTTTCACCGCCACCGAGACCGGTCCGTGGGGCTATCTGCCGACCGATCCGGCCCGCCTTCAGGACGAACTCGGCCGTCGCGGCATCAGCGTTTGCGGCTCTGCACTGGTTCACCTGCTCGCGCGTCCCGATGCCATGGACAGCCTACGCCCGCGGCTCGAGCAGACCTGCGGCCTGTTGCGCGCCATGGGCGCCGAATGGGTGGTGGTGATGGACGATTCGGACCTGCCGGCGCCGGGTCAGGTCCGCGCGCTGAGCCCCGAAGCGTGGTCCACGATGATCGCCATCGTCAACGCGGCGGCGCATTACGTCACCGAGGAGCACGGCCTGTCGTTCGCCTTCCATCCCCATGTCGGTTCGGGCGTGGAGACGGAGGAGGAGGTCATCCGCCTGCTCGAGGAGACGAAACCGGACGAGGTCGGGCTCTGCTTCGATTTCGGCCACCACGCCTATACGGGGGCCGATGCCGTGGCGTTCATGAAGCGCTTCGCCGACCGCATCCCCTATTATCACTTCAAGAACGTCGATCCCGTTCTCCTCGACAAGATCCGCCGGGAGAACATCAACTTCATCGAGGGCTTCCAGTCGGGCGTCATGTGCGAGCTCGACCGGGGCATCGTCGACTTCGCGGAAGTCCGGGATTTCCTTGCCTCTCGCGGGTTCGACGGCTATGCGGTCTACGAGCAGGACATGTATCCCTGCCCGCCCGAAAAGCCTCTTCCGATCGCCCGTCACAACCGGCAAGCTCTGCGCAATCTGGGACTTTAGCCGCACCGCGCCGGGCGACGTGCGCATGAGGACAGCGCCGTGACGATCTTGGACCGGTTCGACGACGGCCTCGCCCGGGACGGAGAAGACCGGATCGCCGGCAGCCGAATCGAAGACGCGCGCATCCACAACCGGCGCCTCGTGTTCGAGACGATCTTTCAGCGCGGGCCGATCAGCCGGGTCGAGATTTCCGGCATCATCGGCCTGAAGCCGCAGACGATCTCCTCGATCACCCGCGAACTGCTCGATCAGGGGCTGATCTCGGAGGCCGGACGCTCGTCCGGCCTGCGCGGCCAGCCCCAGATCTATCTCGAGGCCCATGCCGAGGCCGGCTTCTCGATCGGCATCCACCTCGATCAGAACGTGATCGCCCTCGTCGCGCTGGACCTGAAGCGCAACGAGCGCGGCCGGCGGATGCTGCGCTGCGACACCAAGGACCCCGAACATACCGTCCGCCAGCTCGCCGATGCGATCCGCGACGTGGTCGCCGAAAGCGGCCTCCCGAAGGATCGCTGCTGGGGCATCGGCCTCGTCCTGCCGACCTTCAATTCCGACGTCTACGATTTCGATTTCTCGATCTCGCATTGGGAAGCGTGGCGCGACGTCGCCTTCGCCGATGAATTGCAGCGGCTCACCGGCTTCCCGATCCTGGTCGAGAACGACGCGACGGCGGCGGCGATCGGCGAGCGCATCCACCGTCCCGATCCGCAGGAAGCGACCTTCGTCTATTGCTATGTCGGCCACGGCACCGGGGCGGGCCTCATCATCGACGGCTATCCGTTCAAGGGCGCCGCGGGCAATGCCGGCGAGATCGGCCTGTTGCCGATCGCCGGGCTCGGGCGCAATCCGGTCTGGGCGGACGATCGGAATGCGGCGGGCGGAGCGGCCGCCGGCGGGCCGCAGGCCGGCCTCCTGTCGATCAGCGGGCTCGCGGCCGCCTGCGGGCTCGACGAGGCGCGCCTGACCGAGGACACCATCCTTGGTCTCCTGAACCAGCGTGACCATCGCCTGATGGATTGGCTCGCCTCCGCCGGCAACGTTCTGCGCGACGTCGCGACCATCATCGAGGTGATGTTCGATCCCGGCTTCATCGCGGTCGGCGGGGCCTTCCCGCGGGCGCTGATCGAACGGCTGGTCGATCGGGCCTATCCCTTACGGCCGACGCCCTCGGCCCGGCGGGACCGCATGCAACCGCGGCTCATTCCGGCGACGCTGATCGAGGATGCGGCGGTGACCGGCGCGGCGATGCTGCCGATCTTCGTCAACACCAGCCACAATTTTCGTCACCTCTATTTCCGCCAACTGCTCTCCGACGACCGGCAGGCCGAAAGCTGAGCGCGACAGGCTGAGAGGGCAAGGCTTAGGCTGGAAGACCGGAGAGAGCGCCGCGCGCCCTCACGTCCGATCGGAGCGGTGCACGGCGGCGCCGTCGCGGAACAGCGTGAAGCGGGTGATCCGCGCCGTGCAGCGGCCGCCGTCGACGAGCGGCGCATCCTTCGGCGTCTGGACCTTCCAGACGGTGCCGTCGCCGGCGACCGCCTCGATCTTCAGGAACGAGCCGTAGCTGACGATGCGGCGGACCGTGACGGCCTCGCCGCCGTCCTCGGCCGGGCTCAGCGCGATGTCCTCCGGGCGCACCGCGAGGGTCGCCTGACCGTCCGCCGCGCCACAGTCGAAGCCGATGCCGCCGATCGTGGTCCGTCCGCCGGAGAGCACGACCTCGTGCATGTTCATGTCGCCGATGAAGCCGGCGACGAACGGGGTCAGTGGGTCGGCATAGATGTCGTGGGGCGTGCCGACCTGCTCGATGCGGCCGGTGCTCATGACGACGATGCGGTCGGCGACCGACAGGGCTTCGTCCTGGCCGTGGGTGACGAACACCGTGGTGATGCCGAGCTTCTTCTGGATCTGCCGAACCTCTTCGCGCAGGCGGTCGCGCAGGTGCTGGTCGAGGCTCGCGAACGGCTCGTCCATCAGGAGGATCTTTGGCTCGAGCACGAGGCAGCGGGCGATCGCGACGCGCTGCCGCTGGCCGCCCGAAAGCTGCGCCGGCCGGCGTGCCCCATAATCGCCGAGGCCGACGAGCGCGAGCGCGTCGCCGACCTTCTTCGCCACCTCGCGCTTCGAGGTGCCGCGCAATTTCAGGCCGAACGCGATGTTCTCGAACACGTTCATGTGGTTCCACAGCGCGTGGCTCTGGAACACCATGGCGGTCGGGCGCTTCTCCGGCGGGGTGCGCGCGACGTCGACGCCGTCGATGATCACCTTGCCGCTGGTCGGGGCCTCGAAGCCGCCGATGATGCGCAGAAGCGTCGACTTGCCCGAACCCGAGGGCCCGAGCAGGCAGACGAGCTCGCCGTTGCCGATCTCGAGCGACAAGGGCTCCAGGGCGGCGACGCCGCCGAAGCGCTTGCCGAGATTTTCGAGCTTGAGCGTGGACATCAGGCTTCACGCCTCCTTAGCGCGACAAGGCGAGGCCTCAGCCACAGACCCTTCAGCCGCAAGATATTGCTTGAGCCGTGGAGATTGTCTCAGCCACCAAGACCCTTGGCGAACGCATCGCCGCCGATGACCTTGCGGGCGAGCACGATGGCGACGAGCGACGGCACCCACAGCATGACGGAGAGGACCGCGCCGTACTGCACCACCAACTGATTGTTGATCATCGACATCATCAGAAGCGGGATGGTGCGGATGCGCGGCGCGCCGACAAGCCAGGCGCCCTCCGTCTCGTAGAAGGTCCAGACGAACGCCATCAACAGCGCCGCGGCGATGGTCGGGAAGGCCTGCGGCAGGGTGATGTGGCGAAAGACCTGCCACGGCGTCGCACCGACGTCGCGGGCGGCTTCCTCCATCTCGCGGCTCACCGATTTGAAGGCCGCCGTCGGCAGCCAGATCATCAGAAGCAGCGTGTTGAGGAGCTGGATGATGACGACGCCGGTGAACGTGCCGACGAGATCGAGCGACAGGAACAGGACCGCGATCGACACGACGAGGGCGAAGCGCGGAAAGGCGTTCGCCATCAGGAACGACATCATGAACCCGGATTTGCCGGGGAAGCTCATCCGCGCGAAGGCGTAGGACGCCGGCAGGCAGATCAGCGCGGAGAGTGCCGTCACCGTGACGGAGAGCTCGATCGAGGTCCACAGCGCCGACCACACCTCGGGCCGCGACAGCACCGCGTGCCAGAACCGGAAGCCCCACTTGGTCGGCAGGACCGCCGGATAGAACCATTGTTCCGCGAGCGCCCACAGGAACACCGTGAGCACCGGCAGGACGATGAAGAACACGAGAAAGAGCAGGATCGCGTAGCCGAAGAGATCGTTGCGCCGGCTGGACAGGATCACGTCCGGTCCTCCTTCGGTCGGCGCGCGATCGAGCGCACATAAGCGAGCCCGGCGAGCGAGCAGATCAGGAAGGTGATGGTCGCCTGGGTCGAGGCCTGGAGCGGATCACGCACGCTCGCGAAGGTGCGCAGCATGAACGGCCCCATCATTTCGGGGCTGGTCGGGCCGAGCATGAACGGCATCAAGGCCTGACCGAAGAAGCCGAGGAAGTTGAGCGCGGAGGCGATCATCAGGGAATGGGTGATCTGCGGCAGGATGATGCTGACGAAGATGCGCAGCTTGGAAGCGCCGACGTCGCGCGCCGCCTCGACGGAGGCGTCCGAGATGCCGGAGAGCCCGGAAATGAGGGTGAGCAGCGTCAGCGGCATGCCGTCCCAGAGGAGGCCGATGACCGGCCCCCACGGCGTCAGGTAGGGCGAGGCATAGTCATTGATGCCGACGAGGGCGAGCAGGCTCTGCAACCAGCCGTGGGGCCCGAGATAGCGGATCAGCGCGTAGCAGATGATGATGCCCGGAACGAACATCGGAAACAGCGCCAGCCCCTGGATCACCGCGGAGAGCGGCCCGCGCGTGAAGCGCATGTAGATCGCGATCGGCAGGTTGATCGCGAGCTCCAGTGCGAGCGCCACGAACGTGGTCCACAGGGTCCGCGCGAGATTGTTCAGGCTGTAGGGGTCGGTGAAGAAGAAGATGTAGGACTTGAAGCTCACGTCGAAGCCGCCACCCGGGCGGCCGTGCACGATGGTGCCGATGATCGTGAGCGCGGCGGGATAAAACAGGAAGATCACGATGGCCGCCACCGGGATGGCGATGAACGCCAAGCCGGTGAGGCTCGATCTCAGGGAGGGTTCCGCCGCGCTCATTCTCGATCGTCTCAGCGCTGGATGTTCGACGCCACGTTACGATACCAGGCCTCGAACAGCGGCGGCTCCCAATTCGCCGGGAAGACCGGGATCGATTTCGGCGCCACCTTGGCGAACCGCTCCTGGAGCTCCTTCGCCATATATTGCCACTCGATGCTGGGGAAGCCGCCGAGATCCTCGACCACGTGGTTCTGGATGTCCGGCGAGATCACATAATCCGCGAGCTTCAGCGCGATATCGCGGTTGGCGGCGACGGTCGGGATGACGAGGCCGGAGAAGCCGCCCGAGAAGGCGAGATCCTGAAGCTGGCCGACGTCGGTGGTCGGCGGCACGACGCCCTGATTGATGGCCTGGAGGGCCATGTCGGACCACGCCACCGTCATCGAGATCGCGCCGCTCGCCAGCAACTGGATCGAGGCGGTGTTGCCGGAGGTGTATTCGCCGCCCTTGAACAGCGCCGGCTGGATGTCCTTCAGCAAGGGCCAAAGCTTGGCGAACATCGGGTCGGCGGTCGCCGGGCTGTAATTGTCGGGCTGGAACAATTCCGGCTTGTTGCCGGTCACCTCTTGCAGCGCACGCTCGATGAAGCAGGCGCCGGAATCGCCGAGATCGGGCCGGGCATAGGTGAACTGGCCCGGATTGGCCTTGATCCACTCGACGAGGGCCGGGAAGGTGGTCGGGACAGACTTCACCTTGTCGGAATTGAACAGCAGAACCACCTGCGAGCCGCGATAGGGCAGCATCGCCGGGCTCAGAATGGAGACCGGGTTGAGCTTCGAATAGTTCGACAGGCCCGCCTTGGAGAAATCGATCCAGAGGCCGGCTTCCAGCGATCCCGGCGGATAGAACGGCAGGGCCGCCTCGAGGATGTCGACCTGCGGGTCCTTCTTGGCCTGGAACGCGGCCATCGAGCGGTCGGCGAGGGCGTTCATCGCGGCGCCGACGGCCGGC
This sequence comes from Segnochrobactrum spirostomi, assembly GCF_009600605.1. Taxonomy (GTDB): domain Bacteria; phylum Pseudomonadota; class Alphaproteobacteria; order Rhizobiales; family Segnochrobactraceae; genus Segnochrobactrum; species Segnochrobactrum spirostomi. The sequence continues at coordinate 371,386 of NZ_VWNA01000002.1, forward strand.
ACGAGGTTGAGGGTCACGCCCGGGTGGGCGGCCTCGAAGCCCGGCTTCACCGTCTGCGTCCAGAAGTCGATGACGTTGGTGTCGCTGTTGAAGAAGATGTCGATGACGTTCGGCGCCGCCGCCGCCATGCGCACGCTGCCGGCCGGCAGCGCGAGGCCGAGCCCGCCGACTGCGGAAAGCTTGAGAAAGTCCCGTCGCTTCATCTGCATTTTGATCCTCCAGGTGGCGCGCCGCCGAACCCGCCACGTCCTTGGCCACGCGCGGCGGCCGGTTCCCGCTCTTGTGCTTCGGAAGCCGACGCTTCCTTTATCGTTCGTCTCGGCACTTAAATACCTAATATGAATTATATCGGGGGTGTCAAGCGACCGATCGGGAGCGAAGGCTTGGGCCCGCGGAAACCCACTGTGTTGAGGGGCCGTTGGGCGCCGATAGCGCCGTGTTTTGCCCATCGGACGGCCCGGAGGTGCTGGCTTTTCCGAGATTCGCCGCACGGCCATGGGAGATGTGAGGGGCGCGCGGACGGTCGGCGCCGGTCTATGCTGCGCCTGCGAAGCCGGGGAAAGCTGGTCGTCGGGCCCTGCGGCGCGGTCGCTGCCCGATTATTTCTATGATACAGATTAAAGCTGCAACCGGCCGGAGGACAGCATGCGCGCTTATCGGGATCGCCAACGGACGCTCGAACAGCTTTCGCGCCACATCGCGACCTGGATCGACGAACTCGAGGCGTTCGAGCTGAAGCGCCGTGTCCCCCTCGGTCCCTTCGTCTCCACCGCTCCGGATGGCCGGCGCACCGTCCTCGATCGCGGCGAGGCCTGGCCCGACCGCTTCGGCATCCACCGCTTCGTCTCGCAAGACGCGATCACGGTGCCCGACGGAGCTGGTGTGGAGCTGCGGCTCGATTTCGGCGGCGAGACCCTGGTCCGCCTCAAAGGCGCCGAGGGCGGCGTTCTCAAGAGCTTCGCCGCCAATCCCTGCCACCGCCGCTTCGACGCGCCCCGCGGTGTGCCCTTCACCATCGAGGCGGAGGCGGCGGCGCGCGGCCTGTTCGGTGTGCCGAACCGGACGCCCCGGATCGAAACCGCCGAGATCCTCCACTTTTATCCCGAGATCCGCGCGCTGCGCCGGCTTCTCGGCGTGGTGCGCGACACCGCGGCGAGCGTCACCGACCAGGAACTCGCCCGCTCCCTCTACGAGAGCGCCGAGATCGCCCTCGCCGAGTTGCGCCTGCCGACCGCCACCGCCGAAATCGGCCCCCGCGTCGCCGACCGGACGTGGGCGCGCGATATCTGGGAGCGCAGCTTCGAGCCGACCGATGCGCCCTCCCCTCTCCCGGACACCGCCCTCGCGAGCGCGGTCGCGGCGCACGCCCGTCTCATCGACCTCGTCGCCACGCTGCGCACCGCCTATCCGAAGCAAGGCCACGTCCTGGTGACCGGCCACGCCCACATCGATTATGCGTGGCTGTGGCCGCAGCCCGAGACGGTGCGCAAGATCGTCCGCACCTTCAACAGCGTCAGCACGCTGCTCGACGCCGACCCGGACTTCCGCTTCCTGCAATCTTCCGCGCTCTATTATCGCCATGTGGAGGAAGAGGACCCGGCGCTGTTCGCCGATATCGCCCGCCACGTCGCCGCCGGACGCTGGGAGGCGATCGGCGGCATGTGGGTCGAGTGCGACACCAACATGCCCTCGGCGGAGGCCTTCCTGCGCCAGTTCCTGCTCGGCCAGACCTACCTGCGCGACCGTTTCGGGGTGACGAGCCGGGTCGCCTGGCTGCCCGACACGTTCGGCTTCACCGGCGCCATGCCGCAGATCCTGCGCCATGCCGGCATCGAGGCGCTCGTCACCATCAAGGTGTCCTGGAACGAAACCAACCGGCTCGAAGACAACCTGTTCCGCTGGCAGGGCAACGACGGCTCCCGGGTGCTCGTCCACACCTTCGACGCCTACGACAACGACGGCTACAACATGCTGATGACGCCGGCCGCCTTGTGCGAAGTCTGGCAGAAGCACGCCGCGAAGGATCTCGTTCCGAGCGTGATCGCCTCCTATGGCTGGGGCGACGGCGGCGGGGGCCCGGATCCGGATCAGATCGAGGCCCTGCCGCTCCTCAACCTGATGCCGGCGATCCCGACGGTCGAGCACGGCGCGATCGAGCCCCACGTGCTGTCCCTCTCCCGGGAGCTCGAGAATGCTGCGGTGCCGGTCTGGCAGGGCGAACTCTATCTCGAATATCACCGCGCAACCCTGACGACCCAGGGGCGCACCAAACAGTTGAACCGCCGCGCTGAGGCCGCCCTCGTCGCCGCCGAGGCGGTCTCGGTGATCGATGCCCTCGCCGGCGGCGACGCGATGGCGCCCGACCTCGCCGAGGATTGGGCGCTCTTACTGCGCAACCAGTTCCACGACATCCTGCCGGGCTCGTCGGTCCGCGAGGTCTACGAGCAGACCGAGCCGGAGCTTGCCGGCATCGTCGCACGCGCCGATGCCGTGGTGGCCGCCCGCCTCGCGGCCGTCGTCGCCCGCCGCGAGGGCGCCACGGAGGGCCTCCTCGTGGCCAACCTGTCCGGCTCGGCGAAGTCGGCGGTGCAGATCGAGAGCGACACTGCGCTTCCCGCGGCGCTCGCCCCGCAGCGCACCGCGGACGGCTATGTCACCGCGATCGACCGGGGATTATTTCCGCTCTCGCTCGGCTTCTGCGGCGCGGCGAGCCGGCGCGTGGCCACGACCGACGGGGAGGGTCTGGAGAACGACTTCGTCCGCGTCCGTCTCGACGAGCACGGCCGTGTCGCATCCCTGTTCGACAAGAGCTGCGGCCGCGAGCTGATGGCCGGCCCCGGCAACGCTCTCCTGCTCTATCGCAACGACCTGCCGCGCAATTTCGACGCCTGGGACATCGAGCCCGGCTTCGCCCTCGCCGAGGAGGAGCTGACGGCCCTCGAAAGCCGGCGCGTCACCGCGAACGGCCCCCACCTCGCCGAGATCGAGCTCGTCCGCCGCGTCTCTGCGAGCACGATCCGCCAGCGGCTGCGGCTGTGGTCGAACAGCCCGCGGCTCGAGATCGTCACCGACCTCGATTGGCACGACCGCCGCCTCTATCTGCGCGCCGCCTTCCCGCTCACCGTCCTCGCCGAGGAGGCGGTCTACGATCAGGCGATCGGCGTGCAGCGCCGCGCGACCCACGACAACACGAGCTGGCAGCGCGCTCAGTTCGAGGCCTGCGGGCACCGCTTCGTCTCGCTGTCGGAAACCGATTGGGGCGCCGCGCTCCTCTCCGCGGACAAATACGGCTTCTCCGCCAAGGGCAACACGCTGACGCTGAGCCTCGTGCGCGGGCCGATGTTCCCCGACATGCTCGCGGACGAGGGGAGTCACCGCTTCCGCTATGCCCTGCTGCCTCACGACGGGCGCTGGTGGAGCGAGGCGGTGCAGGCCGAGGCCGACCAGTTCGCTGACCCGGTGCGCGCCTGCCCCGCCCGGGGCGTCGTCGACGACGACCTCGCCCCGATCGGTCTCGGCGGTCAGCAGGTTCGCCTGCACGCCCTGAAGGCCGCGGAGGACGGCGACGGCTACGTGCTGCGTCTGTCGGAAGCCGCCGGCCGCCGCGGCTCGTTCCGCCTCGATCTCCCTGCCGGCCGCGTGCCGCGCCCGGTCGACGCCCTGGAACAGCCCCTCGACGGCGCTCCCGCTCTGGAGCGCCCGTTCGGCCTCGCCAGCCTCCGGTTCTGAGGGGGCGGTCCGCGGATGCTCAGACCTGCGTCTCGATCGCGTGGACGACGCGACGCATCGCCCCGAGATAGCGGCCCGCGGCCGCCTCGATGCTCATGGCCGAGGCGAGATACGCGAGCCCGAGGCATCCCATGAGGCCGCTGCCGCCCCGAATGGGCAGCGCGATCCCGGCCATCTTCGCCTCATCGGTCCAGGTCATGTAGTTCTGTCCGTAGCCACGCTCGACGACCTGCGCCAACAGATCGTCGAGCGCGGCGCGGTCGCGGGCGAGCCGGTATTCGGGTTGAGGCCGGCGGGCGAGCAGGTCGATGATGCTGTTCCGCTCGGTCTCCGGGCAGAAGGCGAGATAGGCCGTGCCGCTCGCCGTCTGAAGCATCGGCATGCGGCGGCCGATCATCGAGCGATGGAACGACAATTTGCTGAAGCGGTGCGTCGTCTCGCGCACCACCATCGCATCGGCGTCGAAGGTGCACAGGTCGGTCGGCCAGACCACTTCCTTCAGAAGCTCGCCGAGCAGGGGCGAGGCGAGCGCGGAGATCCAGTGCTCGTCGCGGAATCCTTCGCTGAGCTCCCGCACCCGAAGGTTCAGGCAATAGCGCCCGTCGGACTCGCTCCGGCGCACGTAGCCGTCCGTCTGCAAGGTCTCCAGCAGGCGTTGAACCGTCGTCCGGTGCAGCTTCGTCAGTTCCGCGAGCCGGCTGACGCTGGCGCCCCCGTCGACGCGGTTCAGCGCATTGAGCACCGCGAGGCCACGGCTGAGACCACGGACCGGCTTGTAGGGGCTTTGTTCCGGCATCACGCCCAAGCCTTTGACATGACTTTCATTATCTTGCGGGCGCGGCCCAGACGGCGGCCAAGTGCGCGGCTGACCGAGGCGCGGCCCTGGGCGCCACCAAGACGTAAGCAGCGGGTCGCGTCCCGTCCAGGGCCTCGGCAAGGGGCGCTCCAAGGTTCCGTCCCTCGCTGATCGTTGTGCACCAGGTGCACAGCCGAGCTGTTTCGTATTCCATCCGGGCCCACGTCGCCCCTACACTCTCCTTGTTCAAAATAAAGAACGCGACCAGGCGGGAGGAGGAAGCCACGCATTGCGATCGGCTGCCCGTTGCCATGGTCGAGGGAGACGTCATGTCAGTCAAACTCAAGTGCCTCTCGCACACGCCGCTGCGTGGGCTCAACGATCCGTCTGCGCAGGTCACGGCCGAGGTCGACGCCGTGCTTGCCGCGGCCCGCGCCGAGGTCGAGAAATTCGATCCGGAGCTGATCGTTATCTTCGCACCCGATCACTATAACGGCCTCTTCTACGATCTGATGCCGCCGTTCGTGATCGCGACCCACGCCGACTCGGTCGGCGATTACAAGACGCTGCCGGGGCCCTCTCCGTCGCGAAAGATGAGGCGCAGGCGATGGCCCGCTTCATCCTCGACCACGACGTCGATATCGCCCTCTCCCATCGTCTCCAGGTCGATCACGGCTGCACGCAGACCCTGGAAGAGCTCACCGGGAGCCTGACGCGCTATCCCGTCGTCCCGATCATCATCAACTCGGTTGCGCCGCCCTTCGCCCCCTACCGGCGGGTCCGCCGGCTCGGCGAGGTGGTCGGCCAGTACATCGCCACGCTCGACAAGCGCGTGCTGATCGTCGGAACCGGCGGCCTCTCCCACGAGCCTCCCGTCCCCCTGCTCGACGGGGCGCCGGAGGCCGTCGGGGAATTCCTGATCTGCGGGCGCAATCCGACGCCGGAGGCCCGCGCTGCCCGGCAGGAGCGCACCATCGCCGCCGGCAAGATCTACGGCACCGCCCTGTCGGCGCAGACGCCGCTCAATGCCGAATGGGATCAGGCTTTCATCGATCTGCTGCTCGGCGGGCGTCTCGCGGCCGTCGACGATTTCAGCATCGAGGACATCTCCAAGGAAGCGGGCCGCTCCACCCACGAGGTGCGCACCAGGGTCGCCGCGTTCGCCGCGCTCGCCGCGGCCGCGGGCCCTACCAAGCCCGCCGCGATTATTACCGGCCGATCAACGAATGGATCGCCGGCTACGGCGTGATGAGCGCCGAACCGCGCTGACAGCGACAGGCCGCGCCCGGCAGAGGCGATCGGAGAACATCATGTTGGACAGACCCAGAACGACGCCCACCGAGGCGGAACTCGTCGCGCGCGCCGAGGCCATGATCCCGTGGCTGCGGCAGAAGGCCGATGCCGTCGAGAAGGCCCGCATGGTGCCGGCCGATACCATCGCGGCCTTTCAGGACGCCGGCTTCTTCCGCATCCTCCAGCCGCGGCGCTGGGGCGGATACGAGATGAGCCCCAATGTGCTCAACCGGGTGCTGATGGAGCTCGGTCGCGGCTGCCCGTCGAGCGCATGGAACGTCATGGTGCTCGGCGTCCACCCCTTCGAAGTGGGCCTGCTCGATCCGCAATGCGGCGACGAATTGTGGGGCGCGGACTCGAGCCGTCTGGTCTCCTCGTCCTACGCTCCGTTCGGGACCGTGACGGCCGTCGAGGGCGGCTATGTCCTGAACGGCGAGTGGCTGACGTCGAGCGGGTGCGATCACGCCGACGGCGGCGCCTTCCTGGGTGGCCGGCTGACCGAGAACGGCGAGACGGTGTTCCGCTCCTTCTGGGTTCAGACGCGCGATTTCGAGATCGTGGACGATTGGTTCGTCGTCGGGTTGGCCGGCACCGGCAGCAAGAAGCTCGTCGTGAAGAATGCCTTCGTGCCCGCTTATCGCAGCCACATCATCGCGGATTATGGAGAGAAGAGCCATGGACACGTGGCCAATCTCTACAAGATGCCGTTCTTCTACGTGTTCTATGCCGCGGTCTCGTCCGTCATCGTCGGCATGGCGCGCGGCATGGTCGATCTTTACATCGAGCACATGAAGCCGCGGCAGAACCTGAACCAGGCCGTCGGAGCCGCGGTCAACGACCCCTTCATCAAGGCGCGCCTCGGCGAGGCCTCCGCCAAGATCCTCGGCGCGGCCACCCGCATCCTGCACAACACGGACGAAGCCTGGAGCTATGCCGCGCGCGGCGAACTCGTGCCGCTCGACGTTCGGGTCCGCCATTTCGCCACCAATCAGTTCACGGGGGGCGAATGCTTCGAGGCCGCGCACATGATCTTCAAGAAGACCTCGACGCGCGGTGTCTGGCTGAACAATCCGATGCAACGCCAGCTCCGGGACATTCTCGTCGGCGCCAACCACATCACCCAGAACCAGGACAATATCGGCGATCTCCTCGGCGGGCAGCTTCTCGGCAATGCCATGCCGGCGGCCAATCCGTTCGGCGTCCGGCCATGAGCGCCGACCTCTCCGCCGTGCGCGGACACATCAACCAGCGGCTCGATTGGGCGTCGAACGATCGGCTCGGCCTGCTGCCGACCGTTCACGCCGACGATCACCGGCTCGGCCTGCGGCAGCTCGCCGCCGGCGTCTCGATCATCACCACCCGCGCCGGCGAGGCGCCGGTCGGCCTGACCGCGACCGCCGTCTGTTCGGTCACCGTCGATCCGCCGCGGCTGGTGGTGCTGGTCAACAAGAAGGTCGCCGCGGCCGATGCCATCCTTGCAAGCGGTGCGCTGTGCATCAACGTGCTGTCGGCGGATCAGGCGCACCTCGCCAAGGTGTTCGCCGGCATGGTCGAGGGCGTCTACGGCCCGGCCCGTTTCGACCACGGCCGCTGGCGGAGCCGGGTGACCGGCGCGCCCGTGCTCGAAGGGGCGCTCGCGACCTTCGATTGCCGGGTCGTCAAGGTGTTCGACGAGAGCACGCACCACGCCCTGCTCTGCGATGTGCTCCACGCCTCCGAACCTCTGGGTGGAGAGCCCCTGATCTATGTGAACGGCACCTTCTGCCGCGTCAGCCCTCTGGAATCCTGCGAATGAGCGAAGCCTTCACGGAATCGGCCACCAGCCGCTTCGTCCGCGTGCGCGAAGGCGCGGGCGAGCTCAACATCCACTACAACGACTGCGATCCCGGCGGCCGCTGCGGCACCGTCGTGATGCTGCACGGTTCGGGTCCCGGCGCGTCGGGATGGGCCAACTTCCACCGCAACATCGAGCCGCTGACGAATGCCGGCTTCCGCGTTCTCCTGGTCGATTGTCCGGGCTGGAGCAAGAGCGACACCATCGTCAGCACCGGCTCGCGCTCGAACCTCAACGCCCGCGTTCTGGCGGGTGTCGTCGATGCGCTGAAGCTCGACCGCGTCGACATCGTCGGCAATTCGATGGGCGGCCACAGCGCGGTCGCCTTCGCGCTCGACCATCCCGAGCGGGTCGGCCGGCTGGTTCTGATGGGCGGCGGCACCGGGGGCGCGAGCCCCTTCGTGCCGATGCCGACCGAGGGCATCAAGCTCCTCAACGCCGTCTACCGCGCGCCGACCATCGAGAACCTGAAGGCGATGATGAACATCTTCGTCTTCGACCCGGGCCGGCTCACGGAGGAACTGTTCCAGGCGCGCCTCGAAAATCTGCTGAAGCGCCGCGATCATCTCGAAAGCTTCGTCCAGAGCCTCGACCTCAATCCCAAGCAATTCCCCGATTTCGGCCCCCGCCTTGGAGAGATCAACGCCCCGACGCTGGTCGTGTGGGGCCGCAACGATCGCTTCGTGCCGTTGGACGCGGGGCTGCGGCTGATCGCGGGCATCCCGAATTCCGAGCTGCACGTCTTCAACGCCTGCGGCCACTGGGTCCAGTGGGAGCACCACGAGGCGTTCAACGCGCTGGTGCTCGGCTTCCTGACGAGGTGACCGGGATGACAGCCGAGACCACCATCGCCGCGGCGGACCGCCTCCATGAGGCGGCACGGAGCGGCACTCCTTGCGAGCCGGTGCGCGACCTCATCGGGCTCGACCTCGAGGCCGCCTATCAGGTCCAGTTCCACAACACACGGCGGGCGACGGACGCCGGTCGACGGCTCGTCGGCCGCAAGATCGGCCTCACGTCGCGCGCGGTGCAGCAGCAGCTCGGCGTCGATCAGCCGGATTTCGGGGTGCTCTTCGCCGACATGGAATATGGCGACGGCGAAGAGGTCGCCTTTGACCGCCTGCTTCAGCCCAAGGCGGAGGCGGAGATCGCCTTCGTCCTCAAGGCGGACGTGCTCGCGCCGGACGCGACCCCGACCGAGGTCTGCCGGGCGGTGGATTATGTGGTCCCCGCGATCGAGATCGTCGGAAGCCGCGTCAGGACCTGGGATATCCGCATCTCGGACACCATCGCCGACAATGCCTCGAGCGGCTGCTACGTGATCGGCGGACCCCCGCGGCGCCTTGAAGGCCTGGACTTGCCGGCGCTCGGCATGGTGCTCGCGCGCAATGGGACCGCCGCCTCTTACGGGAGCGGCGCCGCCTGCCTCGGAAATCCGCTCAATGCGGTGGTCTGGCTCGCCCGCACCTGCGCTGCGCTCGGCATGCCGCTCAGGGCCGGAGACGTGGTGTTGAGCGGGGCCCTCGGTCCGATGGTACCGGTCGCCCCCGGCGACCGTCTCGAAGCCCGCATCGCCGGCCTCGGTGCCGTGTCGGTCGCCATCGGCGCGGCCGCTCTCTCGGAGAAAAACCCATGACGGCGGGAAAATTGAAGGCTGCGATCATCGGCTCCGGGAACATCGGAACCGACCTCATGATCAAGATCATGCGGATGTCGCAACATCTCGAGATGGGCGCGATGGTCGGTATCGATCCCAACTCGGACGGCCTCGCCCGCGCGGCCCGCCTCGGCGTTCCGGTGACCCACGAGGGCATCGCCGGCCTCACCCGCCTGCCGCATTATCGCGACATCGCGGTGGTGTTCGATGCGACCTCGGCCAAGGCGCACATCGCCAACGACGCGATCCTGCGCAAGGACGGCAAGAAGGTCATCGACCTGACGCCGGCCGCGATCGGCCCCTTCACCATCCCGGCCGTCAACGGCGAAGCGAGCCTCGATGCGCCGAACATCAACATGGTGACCTGCGGCGGTCAGGCGACCATCCCCATGGTCTATGCGGTCCGCCGCGCCACCGATCGCGTGATCTGGGGCGAGATCGTCGCGTCGATCGCCTCGCGCTCCGCCGGGCCCGGCACCCGCGCCAACATCGACGAGTTCACCGAGACGACGTCGAAGGCGATCGAGGTTCTGGGCGGCGCCGAACGGGGCAAGGCGGTCATCATCCTCAACCCCGCCGAACCGCCCCTCATCATGCGCGACACGGTCTTCACGCTGAGCCAGGGCGGGGATCGCGATGCCATCGAGGCCTCCATTCTCGACATGGTCGCGAAGGTCCAGGCCTACGTGCCGGGCTACCGGCTCAAGCAGAAGGTGCAGTTCGAGGTCATCGGCGACAATGCGCCTGTGCGCATCCCCGGTCTCGGCCCCGCCACGGGGCTCAAGACGACCATCCTGCTCGAGGTCGAGGGCGCCGCGCATTATCTGCCGGCCTATGCCGGCAACCTCGACATCATGACCTCGGCCGCCCTGGTGTCCGCCGATCGCTGGGCGGCCCGGATCCTTGCGAAGGAGGCCGCCTGATGGCCCGACCCGACCCGACCAAGCTCTACGTCCAGGACGTCACCCTGCGCGACGGCATGCACGCGGTCCGCCACCAATACGACCTCGAGACCACGCGGGCGATCGCCCGCGCCCTCGATCGGGCGAAGGTCGACGCCATCGAGATCAGCCACGGCGACGGGCTCAGCGGCGGCACCTTCAATTACGGCTTCGGCGCCCATGACGATCTCGAATGGATCGCCGCCGTGGCCGAGGCATGCACGCACGCGGTGGTCACCGTGTTGCTCCTGCCCGGCATCGGCACGGTGCACGATCTCAAGGCCGCCTACGAAGCCGGTGCCCGCTCGGTGCGCGTCTGCACCCATTGCACCGAGGCCGACGTCTCGCGCCAGCACATCGAGGCGGCGCGGGCGCTCGGCATGGACACCGCGACCTTCCTCATGATGGCGCACATGATCCCGCCGGAGGCGTTGGCCGAGCAGGCGAAGCTCATGGAGAGCTACGGCGCGGAATGCGTCTACGTGACGGATTCCGCCGGCGCTCTGCTGCCGGAGGACTATACCGCGCGGGTTCGGGCGCTGCGCGACGCCCTGAAGCCCGAGACCGAGATCGGCGTCCACACCCACCACAATCTCACCCTCGGCGTGGCGAACGCCGTCGCCGGCATCGAGGCCGGCGCGGTGCGGGTGGACGCCTCCCTCGCCGGCATGGGGGCCGGGGCCGGCAACGCCCCGCTCGAGGCGCTGATCGCCGTTTTGAACCGCAAGGGCATCGAGACGGGCTGCGATCTGAACGCCCTGATGGATGCCGCCGACGATCTCGTCCGCCCGCTCCAGGACCGTCCGGTGCGGGTCGACCGGGCGAGCCTCTCGCTCGGCTATGCCGGGGTCTATTCGAGCTTCCTGCGCCACGCCGAGAACGCCTCGCGGCTCCACGGCGTCGACACCCGCGATATCCTCACCGAACTCGGCCGCCGTCGCATGGTCGGCGGGCAGGAGGACATGATTCTCGACGTCGCCCTCGACCTTGCCGTGCGCCGGGACGCCGCCGCCTGATTGATCACCCGCGCGGGTGCCTCTTAGGCCCCGCGCGCCACGCTCGCCCAATCTCGAACCGCCGGGCCCAAGGCCATCGGCGGACACAAGAATAAGCGGCTGCAACGCGCCGCGCTGACCGGAGGAAATGCCGTGACGAAGACCATGACTGCGTCCGCCGAAAGCGGGCGCGTGCTCCTTTACGTATTCCTGGCGGCCATCATCGAAGGGTTCGACCTTCAGGCCGCGGGCATCGCCGCGCCCAAGATCGGGCCGGCCTTCCAGATGTCGCCGCAGCAGATGGGGCTGTTCTTCTCGTCGGCGACCTTCGGCTTGATGTTCGGCGCCCTCGCGGGCGGCGCGATGGCCGACCGCTGGGGGCGCCGCGCCGGGCTCACGTGCGCCCTCGCCGCCTTCGGCTTCGCCTCGATCGCGACCATCTTCGCGAACTCGGTCGACTCGCTCATCGTGCTGCGCTTCGTCACCGGCCTCGGCCTCGGGGGCGCCCTGCCGAACCTTGTCTCCATCGCCGCGGAGGCGGTGGGACCGGAGCGCAAGGGCCGCGCGGTGGCGCTGATGTACGCCGGAATGCCGCTCGGCGCGGCGGTCGCGAGCCTCGTCGCGCTCCTCGGGCTTCACGGTGGGGATTGGCGGTCCATCTTCCTGGTCGGCGGTCTCTTGCCGCTGGTGCTCGTGCCGTTCATCTATCTCGGCCTGCCCCCGATGAAGATCACGACGCCCACGACCGGGCGCAAGATGCCGTGGACCGTCGTATTCCGGCGGGATGCGATGGCGGCGACGATGCTGCTCTGGAGCGCGTTCTTTCTCGGTCTCCTCGTCGTCTACCTGTTGATGAACTGGCTGCCGCAACTGCTCGTGGCGCAGGGTTTCTCGCGGGACGAGGCGTCGCTTGCCCTCATTCTCTACAGCCTCGGGGGAGCGGCCGGCAGCCTACTCGGCGGCCGGGTTTTGGACAGCGCCCACCGGGTCGCCGCGATCGGCGCCAGCTTCGCCTTCGTCGCGGCCGTCCTCGCCCTGCTCGCCCTTCTCGCGCCGGCACTCACGACGATGCTTGCCACGGTGACGCTCGCCGGGATCGGCGTTCTCTGCGTCCAGTCGATCCTCTACGGGATCGCGCCGCAATGCTATCCGACCGAGATCCGCGGCACCGGCGTCGGCGTGGTGGTGGCGGTCGGGCGGCTCGGGTCGATGGTCGGCCCGCTTCTCGCCGGCCTCCTGGTGGCGCAGGGCAGCACCCCGAGCGGCGTGATGCTGATGCTGGTGCCGGTCATCCTCGCCTGCGGCGTCGGCACGCTCGCCCTCGTCGGACGACGCTTCCGCCCGGTCTTCGCCTGATCGGCCCCGACCATCGCCATCGGGCGCGGCTCGGTCCGCGCGTGATGCCGGACGCCCGCCGCCCGCTCCCGAGGCTCTCATTTGCGCCGGGGGCGGACGGGGTTAGTCTGGCGCCATGGATCCGATCCGCATCCTCCTCGTCGACGATCATCCGATCGTGCGCGAAGGTTATCGGCGGCTGCTCGGCCGCCAGCCCGGCCTGTCGGTCGTCGCCGAAGCGGGCGACGGGACGGAAGGCCTCGCGGCGTTCGTGGAGCATGCGCCGGACGTCGTGCTCATGGATCTCGCGATGCCGGGCGGGGGTGGCCTCGCCGCGGTCGAGGCGATGCTGGCGAAGGACCCGGCGGCGCGCATCATCGTCGTCTCCATGCACCAGGGGGTGATCTTCGCCCGCAAAGCGATGGCCGCCGGCGCCCGCGGCTTCGTCTCGAAGAGCAGCCCGCCCGACGAACTCGTCCGCGCGATCTCGGCCGTGATGTCCGGGCGGCGCGCGTTGTCCGCCGACATGGCGCAGGAATTCGCCCGCGACGCCTTCGACGGCGGCGGCCTCGCGAGCCTCACGCCGCGCGAGCGCGATATCCTCCTCCTGCTCGCCCGGGGCAGGAGCGGCCGCGCCATCGCGCAGGATCTCGGCCTCTCCTCGAAGACGGTGCAGAACAACCTGTCGCTGATCCGGGCGAAGCTCGGTGCGAGCGGCGACGCCGATCTGGTGCTCAAGGCGCAGCGCGCCGGCTTCATCGACGCGCCGTGATGCGCCGGCTCCTTCCCCAACTCGTCCTTCGGGTGCTCCTGGCCGGGCTGGTGACGGTGCTGATTGCGGCCCTCTGGGTGGTGAAGGATACGGCGGCGGCGGCCCGCCGCGACGCGCGGACCACCGCGACCCGGGTCGCCGACGCCATTGCGGCGCGGCCGAGCTTCGAAGGGCTCGCGTTCGGCGGCGTCGCGCCGACACCGGTGTTCCGGGACTGGCAGCAATTTCCGGCCTGGACGCTGATCGCGCCGGGCATCTGCGTCGAACTCGGGCCGCGCGATCAGCCGGTCCACCGCCGCTGTGGTCCCTATGTCGCTTCGGAGACCGAGCCGCCCGTCTGGTTCGTCGCCCTCGCCGGGACGCTCGGCCTCGTCCCCGCGCCGTTCTCGGTGCCGGTGCGCACCCGCTACGTCACCGACGTCACGGCGACCGCGATCGCCGATCCCGGGGTGATCATCGCCCGCGCCTGGGCGCGCACCGCCGACCTGATGGGCGTCGCCGTGGCGATGGCGATCGGCGGCGCGGTGCTGACGGGTCTCCTCGTGATGCGCCTGCTCGCGCCCTTCCGCACCATTCTGCGCGGCATCGAGCGCCTGCAACGCGGCGACTTCGCCGCCCGTCTGCCGCGGCAGCGCGTCGCCGAATTCGACGCCTTGAGCACGGCGCTCAACGACACGGCGGCGACGCTCGCGGACGCCCAGGCGATGCGTACCGAGCTGACGCGCCGCCTCTTCACCGTCCAGGAGAGCGAGCGCCGGGCCTTGGCACGCGAACTCCACGACGAGTTCGGCCAATGCCTCACCGCCACCCGCGCGCTGGCCGCCGCGATCGCCCAATCGGGCGAGTCGACCGCCGAGGACGGCGCGCGGATCGGGGAGATCACCGGGCAGATGATGGCGGGCCTGCGCGCCGAGCTTGCGCAGCTTCGGCCGCCCGATCTCGACGATCTCGGCCTGCGGCCGGCGCTCGAACGGCTCGTCGCCGATTGGCGCAGCCGGCTGCCGCACATCCGCTTCACGCTGACGGTGACGGGCGACGTCGATGCCGTGTCCGATGCTCTCGCCCTCAGCCTCTACCGGATCGCGCAGGAATGCCTGACCAACGCGATCCGCCACGGCGCGCCGAAGGCGGTCGCGCTCGTGATCGAGGTCGGCGACGCCATCGAGCTCAGGGCGACCGACGACGGGGCCGCGCGGCATGACGCCCCGACGGACGCGGGCTACGGTCTCCTCGGCATCCGCGAGCGGGTCGACGCCCTCGGCGGCACCTTCGCGCTCACGCCGACCGCGACCGGCATGGAGGCGGTGGCGCGCCTGCCGCGCTGATCCGGGTGATCTTCCCGGGTCGGCCGGGAAGCCCTCTCTGGCGCCGCCGCTCGTCCGCGCTCACCCTCCCGGCAAAAGGGAGGCCTCGATGAACGACATGAGCCATCCGATCGCCCGGCTCGGCGACGCGGTCGCCGCCGGCCTGATCGGCCACCGGGATCTGGTCGACCGCCTCCTCGTCGCCCTCCTCGCCGGCGGCCACGTGCTGATCGAGGGACCGCCGGGGATCGCCAAGACGCGGGCCGTCAAGCGGCTCGCGGTGTCCCTGCCGGGCGCCCATGCGCGTATCCAGTGCACGCCCGATCTGATGCCGTCCGATCTCACCGGCACCCAGGTCTTTCGCCACGAGAGCGGCGGCTTCGACTTCGTCCCCGGCCCGCTCTTCCACACGCTCGTCCTCGTCGACGAGATCAACCGGGCGCCGCCCAAGGTGCAGTCGGCCCTGCTCGAGGCGATGGCGGAGGGGCAGATCACGACGTCGGGCACCACCCGTCCGCTGCCCGAGCCGTTCATGGTGGTCGCGACGCAGAACCCGATCGAGCACGAAGGGACCTTTCCCCTCCCCGAGGCGCAGATGGACCGCTTCCTGCTCCATCTCTTGCTCTCCTTGCCGGAGGCCGAGCAGGAGCGCGCTATCCTCGATCTCGTCGCCGCGGAGCGGATCGCGCCGCCGGCAGCCGCCCCGATCCCGCTCACCACCGAGGCCGTCTCCGCGGCGAAGGCGGAGGCGGCGCGGGTCCATCTCGCCCCGGCGCTGAAGGATTATATCGTGCGCCTCGTGATGGCCTCGCGGCCGGGCGGTGCGGTGGCGGCGTGGGTCGAACATCCCATCTCGCCGCGGGGCACCCTGGCGCTCGCCGCCGCGGCCCAGGCCTTGGCGTGGCTGCGCGGCCGCGATTATGCGCTGCCCGAAGACGTGACCGCGCTCGCACCCGACGCCCTCGCGCACCGGCTGATCCCCAACTGGACCGCCGTCGCGGAGGGCCGCACCGGACGCAGCCTCGTCGCCGACATCATGGGCGTCGTGACGCCATGGTGAGCGCGGCGCTCCAGGGGCAAGGCATCCGGCTCCGGGCTGCGGATCTCCTCGCCTTGCGTGAGGGCGTTCCGCGCGACGCCCGCCATCGCCCAGCGACTCGGCGGCCGGGCGCCCTGCCCGCGAAGCCCGCCGGCGCCGGCATGGATCTGCGCGAGATCCGCGCCTTCGCCGAGGGGGACGACGCGCGGCGGATCGATCCGGCGGCGACCGCCCGCACCGGATCGCCCCATGTCCGCACGTTTCATGAGGATCGCGACGACACCGTGCTCCTCGTCGCCGATTTCCGCGGCCCGATGCTGTGGGGGACGGGATCGCGGCTCCGCTCCGTCGCCGCGGCGCACGTGCTCGCCCGGCGGGGATGGCAGGCCGTCGCCCGCGGTGCCACGGTCGGCGCGCTCGCCGTCGGGGCGCGGGGCATCACCGCCCTTCCCGGCGCCGCCGGCGCGCCGCACATGTCCCGGCTCTGCCATCTGCTTGCGCTCTGGCACGACGAGGCCCTCGAGGCGGCGTCCGAGGCCCGCGCAGCGGAGGGACCAGGCGGCGATGGCGGGCTCACCGAGGCGCTCGTCCGGGCGGCTCGCCTCGCGCCGTCCGGCGGCGAGGTGATGATCGCCACGGGTCCCGACGGGGTCGCGCCGGTCGACGAGCCCGCGCTCGCCCGGCTGGCGCGCCGCCGCCGGGTTCGCCTCGTGCTGCCGCTCGATCCGATCGAGACGGCCCCACCGCCCGCGCCCCTCCCGGTCAGGGCCGGGGCGCTCGCCCGCCTCGCCCGTCTGTGTCCGCTCGAAACCGCGCCGCTCGCGGCGCGGCTGCGTGCCCTCAACGTCACCCTCGAGGTGTTGTCCGATGACTCGGTCTGAGCTTCTCGCGGCGCTTCCCGAGGGGCGGCTTCCGCCCGACCTGATGCATCTCCATGCCGCCGACCTGCTCGCCCTCGCGGGGCTCGGTCTGGTCGTCGCGGCGTTCTTCGCGGCCCTGATGCTCCCCCTCCTGCAGCGGCGGCCGAGCCGGCGCGCCCGCATCCGGGCCACGCGGGGCCTGCCGCCCCAAGAGCGGCTGCTCGCGGTCGCCCGCATTCTCGGTCACCTGCCGGAGACGTTCCGCACCGCCGCCTATCGCGACGAGCCGATCGACGAGGCGGCGCTCGAACGGGCCGCCGTGAAGGCGCGGCGGGTGCGCCCATGATCTTCACTGGGATGAATTTCGCGTGGATCAACTTCCCGTCGATCAACTTCGCCTGGCCGCTCGCCTTCCTGCTGCTGCCGTTGCCGGTGCTGGCGCGGTTCGTCGCGCCGGCCCGCCGGGGCACGGGCGTCGCCCTCGGCGTCTCGGCGGCGGCGTTCGCTGCGGCGTCGCCGGTCCGGGCCGGTGACGACCGGCTCGGAACCGCCCTCCTCGCCGCGGCATGGCTCGCGCTCGTCCTCGCCCTCGCCGGTCCGCGCGTCGCCGCGACGACGGCGGCGGTCGTGACGTCGGGACGGGACATCATGCTGGCGCTCGACCTTTCGGGCAGCATGCTCAAGGAGGATTTCGATCTCGACGGCAAGCCGCTCTCCCGCCTGGACGCTGTCAAGCAGGTCGCCGCGCGCTTCGTCGCGGCGCGCCGCGGCGACCGGGTCGGTCTCGTCATCTTCGGCGACCGGGCCTATGTGGCGCAGCCCCTCACCTTCGACGTCGCCTCGGTCGGTCACGCCATCGCGGAGGCGCAGGTCGGCATCTCGGGCCAGTCCACGGCGATCTCGGACGGCCTCGGACTCGCGGCGCGCCGGCTCATCGAGAGCGACGGGCGGACCAAGGTTCTCGTTCTCCTCTCCGACGGCGTCGATACCGTGGGCAAGGTCGATGCCAGCGATGCGGCGCGCCTGGCGGCACGCCACGGCATTCGCGTCCACACCATCGCGCTCGGCCCCGACGATCTCGAGAGTGCGCCCCAGGCGGCGGACGCGGTGGACGCCGCCGCGCTGCGGGCGATGGCCGAGGCCGGCAACGGCACCAGTTTCCGCGTGCGGACTCTCGCCGACCTCGAGGCCATGGCCGCGACGCTCGACCGTCTCGAGCCGAACCCTGCGACGCGCCCGCCGCTCGCGGTGTGGCGGCTGCTCTGGATGTGGCCCGGCGGGCTCGCCCTCGGGTTCGCCGCCCTCCTCGCCACACGGAGGCGGGCGTGAGCACGTTCGTTCTGCTGCGGCCCTGGTGGCTCGTCGTGCTGCCGCTCCTCGCTCTGCTCGCCCTCCGGCAGTTGCGGGCGGGCGCCGATCTCGGCGGTTGGGAGCGGGTGATGTCCCCCGCGATGGCGGCGGCGATGCGCAACCTTGGCCATCTCCGCGGTGCGCGGGACACACGCCGTTTCGGGGCGCTCGCGGCGGCGGCGCTCCTCGGCCTCGGTCTCGCCGGTCCGGCGGTGCCGCGGGCCGATGCGCCGTTGCTCGCCGGCAGCGGTGCCATTCTGATCGCCCTCGATCTGTCGCCCTCGGTCGCCCGCGGAACGGCACTCGCCGATGCCCAGGCCGCGGCGGCGAGCGTGCTCGCCGCATCCGGCGGCCGGCCCGTCGGCCTCGTCCTGTTCTCCGGCGAGGCCTACGACGTGGCGGCGCCGACCGCCGATCCGGCGTCGCTCGAAAGCCTGATTGCGGTCCTCGGCCCGGAGACGATGCCGAGCGGCGGCAGCCGGCCGGCCACGGCCCTCGCGCTCGCCCAGCGGATGCTCGCGGGGAGCCGCGACGCCGACGTGGTGCTGATCTCCGACGGCGGGGGGATCGACGACGCGGCCCGGGCCGAGGCCGCGCGACTCAGCGGCGCCAGCATCCGCCTCGACGCCCTCGTACTCGACCGCGCTGCGGGCGGCGCCACCGACCCCGCGGCGCTCCGTGCGCTTGCCGCCGTCTCGGCGCCGGCCCGCGCACCGGAGCCGGTGCTGCGCGCCCTGAAGCACGGCGGCCGGCTCGATCGGGACCCGGCGCTGACGAGCCTCCAATATCGCGATTTCGGGCCGGTCCTCGCCGCGCTCGCGGCCGTGCCGCTCGTCGCCCTGTTCCGGAGGCGGGCATGAACCGCATCGCGATCGTGGCGGTGGCCGGCCTCGCCGTATTTGCCTTCGCCGGCCCCGCCGCCTGGGGCCGCCTCGCCTTGTGGGCGGGTGCGCCGGCGATCGCCGCGGGTCTCCTCGCGGACGACGGGGCCCGCGGTCTCGCCCTCTATCGCAGCGGCGATTATGCGGCGGCGGACGCGGCCTTCGCCGCCGCCGGCCGCAGCCAGACCTTCAACCGCGCCTTGAGCCTCGCGGCGACCGGCGATTATCGCCTCGCCGTCGCCTATCTCGACGCCGTGCTGTTCGCCAACCCGGCCGATTCCGAGGCGCGCCGGGTGCGCGATCTGATCGATCCGCTGGTGCCGAAGCCGGAGAGCGGCAGCGTCGCCCGCGGTCGCATGCCGGCGCAGGGGGGACCGGGGCCGACCGGCGCGGCGACCGGCGGGGCGCTCGCCAGCACACCCGATCCGACCTGGAAGAGGCCCCTCGAGGCGCGCGGCTTCGCCGCCTCCGACGCCTGGCTCGACACCCTGCCCGACGATCCCGGCGCCTTTCTCCGCGCCCGGCTCGAGAAGGACTTCGAGCGCCGCGCCGCGCTCGGGCTCGTTCGCCCCGACGAGCGCGACCAATGGTGATCCGTCTCGCCTTTCTCTTCTGCCTCGTCGCGGGGATCGCCCGGGCCGACAGCCTCCGCCTTATCGTACCGGACGGCGCGCCGGTGGTGGGCGAGATGATCCCGGTCACCGTGCGCGGCGAGTACACGAGCCGGATCGCGCTCGAGAGCCTGACCTTCCCGAACGCGGCCGACTATGACTGGATCCAGCTCGCCCGCGACCAATGGCGCGACGAGACCATCGACGGCGTCTCGGTGCGGGTGTTCGAGCGGCGTATCGCGGTCTTCCCCCGCCATGCCGGAATGCTCCGCCTCGGGCCGGTGGTTCACCGTCTGACGGTGATCGGCGCGTCGGGTGCGAGGGTGCCGCTCGACGTCACCGCGCCGGCCGTGAGCTTCCCCGTCGCCCCCTATCCGGGACCGCCTCCGCCGCTCGCCGCGTCGGCCCTCGTCGTGAAGGACGAGCTCTCCGCGGCCCCCGGCGCGCTGCGGGACGGCGAGACGCTGGTGCGCCGCGTCACGCTGATCGCCGACGGGACGCTGCCGCATCTGATGCCGGTCCGTCCGCCGATGCGGGCGGCCTGGCTGATCAGCTTCACCTCCCCCGAACAGCGCGAGATGAAGCCGACGCCGAACGGGCCGGTGACGACGATCGTGTGGGAATGGCACCTGCGGCCGAAGACCGGCGAGCCCGGCGTGCTCCCGGCCGTGACGATCCCGTGGTTCGACACGGAGACCCGGCGACTGCGGACCGCGGAGATCCCGGCGATCCCGTTCGGCTATGCGAGCTTCCGCGACGATCGTTCGAGCGAGGAGCGGCTGCCAGCCGGCCAGGTCGCCCTCGCGGTCGCCGCGCTCGCGGCCGGGGCGGTCGGCGGCATCGCGCTCGCCGTCGCCGGCCTCGCGGCGCGGCGTCGCGCGGATCTGCACCGACGGGTCGGTCGCGGTCTCTTCGCCATTCGCGGTCGGCACGCGCTGAGACGCGCCGCCGCAACCGGGGACGCCGTCGCGCTGCGCCGGGCCGCGGAGATCTATGTGGACGAGCGCCGCGCCCTCGGCCTTCCCGTCACGGGTCACGAGACCGCGCAACTCGACGAGGCCCTCTATGGACGCAGCGGACTGGCGCCGGACTTCGACACGAACGCCGCCCTCGCCGCGCTGACCCGGCACCGCTGACGCAGGACGGGCCGCAGAGCGCCGCCGCCCCGTGTGAGAGGCGGTTACGGTGCCGCCGGCGCCTCCCAGGTCGCGCCGGAGAGGACGCCGCCGTCGATCACGATCGATTGGCCGGTGATGTAGGACGAGCCCCGGGAGGCGAGCAGGATCACCGCCCCGACGAGTTCGTCCGGGCTCGCCAGCCGGCCGGCGGGGATGAAGCCACGGAACCAGCCGTCGCGGTAAGGATCGTCCCAGAGTGGCCGGGTGAACTCCGTCTTCACGAAGCCGGGCTCGACGGCGTTCACCTGGATGTTGTCGCCGACCCATTCCCGCGCCTGGGCGCGGGTGAGCTGGCTCACCGCCGCTTTCGTCGCCGCATAGACGGAGATGGTGTTGAACGCGTGCTTGGCGCTGAGCGAGGAGATGTTGACGATCTTGCCGCCGCCGCGCGCCTTGAAGTGCGGATGTGCCGCCTGCGCCACGAAATAGACGCTGCGCAGATTGACGTCGACGATGGCGTCGAAATCGTCCGCCGTCACCGCCTCGATGCGCTTGCGGCGGTTGGTGCCCTGGCTGTTGACGAGGATGTCGAGCCCGCCGAGCGCCTCGGCGGCGCGATCGACCACCGTCTTGCAGGCGGCGGCGTCGGTGAGATCGCCCGTGAGGGTGACGACTTCGCGGCCGTCGGCCTCGAACAGCGCGCGGATCTCGGCGAGCCGGGCTTCGTCGAAATCGTGCACGGCGACGCGGGCTCCGGCCGAGGCGAGGCCGCGGGCGAGCACGCGGCCGATCGCACCGGCGCCGCCGGTGACGAGCGCGGTGCGGCCCTCCAGGGAAAACAGATCGTCGAGAATGGTGGCCATCGCCGTTCGGGCTCCGGGGTCGGGAAAAGGGACAAGGATCGAGGCAGGCGGGAGAGCAGCGACAGTTCAGAGGGCGACGGGACGGCTCGGATCAGTGATCCATTCGCTCCACGAGCCGACATAATGGCGGGCGTCGCCGAGGCCGGCGTGGGCGAGCGCCAACAGGTTCTGCGCCGCCGTGACGCCCGAACCGCAATAGAAGACGACGCGCTCGACCGGCACGTCGCCGAACAACGCCGCATAATGGGCTCGCAATTCGGCCGGCGAGCGGAAGCGGCCGGCGCCGTCGAGGGTGTCGGCCCGGTTGGCGAGGCGGGCCCCGGGGATGTGGCCGCGCACCGGGTCCTGGTAGACGCCGAGGCCGTGGAAGCCTTCCTCCGAGCGTGAGTCGAACAGCGCCCACGTCGGATTGAGCCGGATCTCGTCGACAAGCCCGACATCCGCGACGAACGCCGCGCGCTCATGGCCCTGGAACGGCACCGGCGTGCGCGTCGCGACGCTGGTGTCCGCCGGCCGACCCTCGGCAATCCACGCCGGCCACCCGCCGTCGAGCACCGCGACGCGGTCGTGACCCGCCCAGCGCAGCATCCACCACAGCCGCGCCGCGGCCATCATCCCGCCGCTCGAGTCGTAGGTGACGATCTGGGTCTCGGGCCGCACGCCCCAGCGCGACAGCGTCGCCGCCCAGACTGCTAAGGCGGGCAGCGGCCGCCGCCCGGTTACCCCGGCGATGATCGGGCCGGAGAGATCGGTCGCGAGGTCGGCGAACAGCGCACCCGGAATGTGGCTCTCGCGATGGACCCGGCGGCCCCAATCCTCGTCGTCCAGGGTGAAGCGGGCGTCGAGCACGAGCCAGTCGGCACTGCCCTCGCGCGCCGCTTCGAGCCCCGTCGCCAGCGCCTCCGGGGAAATAACCGTCTCATAAGACATGACGCGCCTCGAAGCTGAAAGGACCGTTCGAAGCCACTCTTCTATATTTCCGCGCGATATTCGGACGAGGAAAAATGTTCTCCGAGATGATCTCAGAACGAGAATATAATGATCTTTTCGATGACGCGCGAACATATTTTGCCATTCAACTGACAATAGAGCCCATCGCGTCGCACGAACATTTCTCCTTTGGCGGCGGAATTGGAAAGCGGTTTCCCCCAGACGGTCCGGCGCCGAACGCCCCCGCCTTCGCTTTCGGTCAGAGATATACAAAATTAGTAGAATAAATTGCATGCAGGAAATCCGAATGTTCAGAAAGATCGCGCTCACCCTCTCCCTCGCTGCCGGCGTTGCCGCCGTGGCTCTCTCCCCGGCGTCCGCGGCGCCGAAGGGTAAGGACGCGGAGGTCACCATTCTCGTCTCCTCCCTCAGCTATTCGTTCCCCCATTTCGTGTTCCTGCAGGAGCAGCTCGAGGACGAGGCGTCGAAGCTCGGCAAGGTCAAGGTGCTCCGCGCCGACGGTCAGCTCAGCGCGCCGAAGCAGATCGCCGACATCGAGGCGGCTCTGGTGCAGGGCGTCGACGGCATCATCATCGCCCCCGCCGACGCCGATGCGCTGGCGCCCGCCGTCCGCGAGGCGATCAAGGCCGGGGTGCCGGTCGTGACGATCGATCGTCCGGTGAATGGCGTGCCCGAGGTGCTCGCGAACGTCGCCGCCGACAATTTCAAGGGTGCGATCCGCCAGGGCGAGGCCATCGAGGCCCAGTTCCCGAAGGGCGCGACCATCGTCAACCTGCAGGGCATTCCCGGCGACAAGACCGCCAACGACCGCAACGGCGGCCTGCACAAGGCGCTCGACGGCAAGGCGGATTACAAGTTCGTCTCCGAGCAGACCGCCCGCTTCAGCCGCGATCAGGGTCTGTCGGTGACGGAGAACATCCTGACGGGTCTCTCCGAGCCCCCGCAGGTGATCGCCGCCGCCAACGACGACATGGCGCTCGGCGCCGCCCAGGCGGTCGATGCGCGCGGCCTCAAGGGCAAGATCGCGATCTTCGGCTATGACGGCTCGACCGACGCCCTGAAGGCGATCGCGGACGGCTCGCTCGCCGCCACCGTCGATCAGTTCCCCGGCAAGCAGGGCCGCATCGCGATCCGCACCCTCGTCGATTATATCCGCGTGGGGACCAAGCCTGCCGAGAACAACATCCTCGTCGAGCCGATCGCCATCACCAAGGCGAACCTCGACAAGGCCGAGCGGTTCGGGCTGCTCGGCCAGTGAGCGCTCGCACGACCGAGCCGGCGGCGGCACGCGGTGCCGCCGCCCTCAACGCGGCTTCGGATGGGTCAAACCCGTCCGAAGCCTTCGTCGCGTCCGATCCCGCATCCGTCGTTCTGGAGGCGCGAGGCCTCACCAAGAGCTTCTTCGGCCACACCGTGCTCGCCGACATCTCGATCGCGCTGCGGCGCGGCGAGATCCGCGCCCTGCTCGGTGAAAACGGGGCCGGCAAATCGACCCTCATCAATCTCCTGAGCGGTGTTCTGACCCCCGAGTCGGGCACGATCGCGGTCGCCGGTGCGCCGGTGCGGTTCGCGCGCCCGATCGAGGCCTGGGCCGCCGGCATCACCACCATCCGCCAGGAATTCAGCCTGTTTCCGGACCTCAGCGTCGCCGAGAGCCTGTTCGCCGGCCATTTGCCGCTGAACCGCCTGGGGCTCGTCGATCGGCCGCGCATGCGCCGCGAGGCGAAGGATGCTCTGTCGCGGCTCGGATATGCCATCGATCCGGACCGCACGGTCGCGAGCCTGAGCGTCGCCGAGCAGCAGCTCGTCGAGATCGCCCGGGCGCTCACCCACCGCTCCCGCATCCTCATCATGGACGAGCCGACCGCCTCGCTGAGCCCGGCGGAGGTCGAGCATCTCAAAGCGGTCGTGCGGGCGCTCGCCGCCGACGGCATCGCCGTCCTCTATGTGAGCCACCGCCTCGAAGAGGTGATCGACCTCTGCGACAGCTTCACCGTGCTGCGCGACGGCCGTCACGTCGCCGAAGGGCGGATCGCCGGAACCGGGATCGACGACCTCGTCCGCCTCATGGTCGGCCGCGACCTCGAAGCACCCGCCCGGCGCGCGGTGATGGAGACGGGCGACGTCGTTCTCGACGTCGTCGGGCTCTCGACGCCGCCCGGCGCCGCTCCGGCGGTGCGGGACGCGAGCTTCTCGCTGCGCGCGGGTGAGGTCGTCGGCGTCGCCGGCCTCGTCGGGGCCGGGCGCACGGAGCTCGCCCGCATGATCTTCGGGGCCGATCCCGTGGGGTCGGGTACATTGCGGCTGAAGGGACGGGATTATCGCCCGCGCAGCCCGAAGGACGCCATCGCCGCCGGCCTCGCCTTCGTGCCGGAAGACCGCAAGAAGCAGGGGCTCTTCCTCGGCCTCGACGTCCTCGAGAACTTCGCGGCGGTGGCGAAGCGAGCGGCCGGCGGGGAGCTGTCGGCCCCGTTCGGCCTCGTCGACCGGCGGGCCGAGCGCGCCCGCTTCGCCGCCTTGTCGAGCCGCCTTTCGGTGCGCGCCGCCCGTCTCGACGCCCCGATCGCGGTGCTCTCCGGCGGCAACCAGCAGAAGGTCGTGCTCGCCCGCTGGCTCGAAACGCAGCCGGCCGTGCTCATCGTCGACGAGCCGACCCGCGGCGTCGACATCGGCGCCAAGACCGAGATCCACCGGCTCTTGCGCGCGCTCGCCGCCGACGGCGTCGCCGTCCTGGTGATCTCGTCCGATCTGCCCGAAATCCTTGCGGTCAGCGACCGCATCCTCACCCTCTGCGCGGGCCGCCTCACGGGCGATCTCGCCGCCGCCGACGCGAGCGAGGAGGCTTTGATGCGCCTGATGACCCTCGGTCTCGACGCGCCCGGCGGCGCCGAGGGCGCGCCCACCCCTGCGACCCGCGCACACCGGATTGCCTCATGACCGCGACCCTTCCCGCTTCCGCCGCCGCCCGGCGGCCGGGCCGCGCGATGCCCCTGATCGCCCGGCTCGCGCCCGCCCTCTTCCTCCTCCTTCTCATGGTGCTGTTCACGGCCCTGGCGCCGCGCTTCCTGTCCACGCTCAACCTCTTCAACGTGCTGCGGCAGGTCTCGATCTACGGCATCCTCGCGGTCGGCATGACGTTCGTCATCCTGACGCGCGGCATCGACCTCTCGGTCGGCGCGCTCGCCGCCTTCACCGGCCTCGTCGCCGCCGTGGTGGCGAAGGGCATCGTCGACGGCTGGCTGGGTTTTGGCGGCCACGGCGGCCACGCCTGGCCGCTCGCGGCGCTCGCCGCGATCCTCGTCGGCGGCCTCTGCGGGCTGGTCCAGGGTCTGTTCGTCGCCCGTCTTGCGGTGCCGGCCTTCGTCGTCACCCTCGGCGGTATGACGGTGTTCCGCGGCCTCGCGCTGATGGTCGGCAACGGCGGGCCGGTCAGCGGCTTCGACGAGGCTTTCGGCTGGTGGGGACGCGGCATGATCGGTCCGGTCCCGGTGCCCGTCGTGGTGTTTCTCGCCGTCGCCGTCGCCGCGGCCTTCGTCCTGCGCGCCACCCGCTGGGGCCGCGCGGTCTATGCGGTCGGCTCCAATCCGGAGGCGGCGCGGCTTTGCGGTCTCGACGTCGCGGGCGTGCTCACCGGCGTCTATGTGCTGACGGGCCTCTGCGCCGGGCTCGGCGGCTTCCTGCTCGCCTCCCGGCTCAATTCCGCCGAGGCCGTTGCCGGCACGCAATACGAGCTTACCGTGATCGCCGCCGTGGTGATCGGCGGCACCAGTCTCTATGGCGGGACCGGCGGCATCGTCGGCACCGTGATCGGCACGCTCCTGATCGGCGTCCTGCTCAACGGCCTCGTCATCCTCAACGTCTCCCCTTACGTGCAGCAGCTTCTGATCGGGGCGATCATCGTCGGCGCGGTGACCTTCGACATGCTGGTGAAAAGGCAGCAGCGATGAGCCGCGACATCTTCCTCACCGGAACCTCGGAGCGCGAGGCGCCGATCACCCCGCTCAGCGCCGGCCGGCTCTCGGCAAGCCTTCTGGACGGTGGCCTGCGCTGGATCCGCTGGGACGGCGTCGAGGTCATCCGCGCCATCACCTTCCTGGTGCGCACCCCCGGCTGGGGCACCCCGGCCCCCGAGATTTCCGGGCTCGCGGTCGAGAGCACGCCGTCCCGCTTCCGCGTCGC
This sequence comes from Segnochrobactrum spirostomi, assembly GCF_009600605.1. GTDB lineage: Bacteria > Pseudomonadota > Alphaproteobacteria > Rhizobiales > Segnochrobactraceae > Segnochrobactrum > Segnochrobactrum spirostomi. The sequence goes on from NZ_VWNA01000002.1 coordinate 397,894, forward strand.
CTACGCGGCGCGGTGGCGCAACGGCGCGGAGAGCATCGCCGCCGACATCGTGATCGAGGGGGACGATCAGGGGCGCCTCGTCGCCGCGGCCGACATCCGTCCGGACACCGATTTCCTGACCAATCGGACCGGGTTCGTCGTGCTTCATCCGCTCGACGGCTTCGCCGGCACGCCGGTAACGGTCGAGCACGCGAGCGGCCCGACGGAAAGCGTGACCATCCCCGCGCTCATCAGCCCGGGGCAGCCCCTCTTCGATATCCGCGCCATCACCCACACCCCGGTCGACAATCTGTCGGTCGAGACTCGCTTCGAGGGCGACGTGTTCGAGATGGAGGACCACCGCAACTGGTCCGACGCCTCGTTCAAGACCTACAGCCGGCCGATCGGCCTGCCTTACCCTTACGTCCTCGCCGCCGGGGCGACCGAGCGGCAGGCGGTCCGGATCGCGATTACCGACACGCGGGCCGCGACCGGTCCGGCCGTCGCCGCCTCTGCGGACGCGGTGGTTCGCGTGGCGATCGGCGACGCGACCGGACCGACCCTCCCGGCGGTCCTGCTCGGCCTTGCGGCGGAGGCGGCCGCCGAGGCGTTGCCGCACGCGGTCACCCTCGCCCCGCTCGGCGTCGGCGGTCTCCTCGTCCGTTTCGATCCGTCGAAGGGCGGCGGCCCGGAGACTGTGCCGGCCGTTGCGGCGCTCGCCGCGGCCCTCGGAGCCGACATCTCGGCCGTTCTCCTGCTCGAGGCCGAGGCCGACCCCCGCCCCGAGATCGCCGCGTTCTCCCAGGCGTTCGCGGGCGCGGGCGTCCAGCCGGCGGCGGTCGCCGCGTTTCCGCGCGCCGACGAGCGCTCGTTTCAGCCCGGCGAGCCCCGCCCTCCCGCCCCCGACGAGGCCACCATCGCCGCGGCCCTGCGCGATCACTTTCCGGGTGTCCCGGCCGGCGGCGGCACGCCCGCCTTCTTCACCGAGCTCAACCGCAAGCGCCCACCGGCCGGGACCTTCGCCTTCCTTCTCCACGCGACGACGCCGACGGTCCATGCCGCGGACGATCTGTCGGTGATCGAAAGCCTTCAATCGCTGCCGCACATCCTGCGCTCCGCCCGCGCCCTCGCCGGCGACGCGCCCCACTGGATCGGCCCGATCGGCATCGGCGCGCGCCTCAACCCCTACGGCGCCGGCCCGACCGCCAATCCCGATCAAATCCGGGTCGGTCTCGCCGACGCCGATCCGCGCCAGCGCGGTCTTCTCGCCGCCGCCTGGCACCTCGGCTATGCCGCCACCATCGCCCACCACGGGGTCGCCGCTCTGGCCCTCGCCGCGCCGACCGGCCCGTTCGGCCTGATCGCGAGCCTGCAGACCTATCCGCGCGCTTGGTGGGATGAAAATTCCGACGCCCTCACCTATCCGCTGTTCCATGTCGTCGCCGACCTCGCCGAGGCGGCCGGCGAGCCGTCGCTTGCGGCAGTCTCCACCGATCCCTCCATCGCCGCCCTCGCCTGGCGGGCGGACGCCGGCCGCACATTGATCCTCGCCAATCTCTCGGCGGAGCCGCGCCGGGTCGCGATCGACGGGCTCGGCCCGGCACGGCTGCGCGTGCTCGATGCGGCGACGCTGCCCCTCGCGGCCCGGAATCCGACAGGCTTCCGTGCGGGCTTCGAGACGCTTCCGGCCGGAGAGCCCCTTCTTCTCGATGCCTACGCCACGGCCCGCATCGACACGGGGGTCTCGTCATGACGGCGCCGCTCAAGGGCGCTGTGATCGGCTGCGGCTTCTTCGCCCAGAACCATTTCGCCGGGTGGCGGGACGTCGCCGGCGCCGAAATCGTCGCGGTGTGCGACCTCGATCGTGCGCGGGCGGAGGCGGCCGCGCGCACCTTCGCCGCCCCGCCGCGGATCTATACCGACGCCGCCGCGCTGTTCGCCGCCGAGGCCCTCGACTTCGTCGACATCCCGACGACGATGGAGACCCACGAGGCGCTGGTCGGCCTCGCTGTGTCCCACCGCGTTCCCGTCATCGTACAGAAGCCGTTCGGCCCCAATCTCGCGGCCTGCCGGCGGATGGCGGCGGCTGCGGACGCGGCCGGCGTGCCCTTGATGGTGCACGAGGATTTCCGCTTCCAGCCGCTGTTCCGCCGGCTCAAGGCGCTGCTCACCGCCGGCGAGATCGGCCAGCCGACCTTCGCCCGTCTGTCCTGGCGCACGGCGATCGACGTCTATTCGAACCAGCCCTATCTCGTGCACACCGAGCGCTTCATGATCATGGACGTCGGCGTGCACATGATCGACCTCGCCCGCTTTCTGCTCGGCGAGGCGGAGAGCGTCTTCTGCCGCACCCAGCAGATCAAGCAGGGCATCGCGGGCGAGGATGCGGCGACGATCCTCCTCGGACATCGGGGCGGCGCCACTGGCATCATCGATCTCAGCTATGCCGCGCACCGGGATCCCGATCCCTTCCCGCAGACCCTGGGCGAGATCGAGGGCGAGGCGGGATCGATCCTCATCCTGCCGGGGGAGGAACTCGTCATCAAAGGCCGTGGCGGCAGCCGCCGCGAGCGCATCGCCCACGACGGCCGGCCGTGGACCAGCGAGCCGTGGCGGCAGATCCAGGACAGCGTCGTCCGCACCCAGCAGCATTTCGTCGACGCCCTGCGGGCCGGGACAGAGCCGGAGACGAGCGCGCGCGACAGCCTCGGGACCTATGCCGTGGTCGAGGCCGCGTACGCCTCGGCGGCGACGGGCCGGGCGATTGATCCGGCGACGCTGTGACGGCCCGGGCGAGGAGACCATCATGAAGATCGGCGACAGACGAACGCTCGGCCGCACCGGCCTCGACATTCCCGTGCTCGGCGTCGGAACCTGCCCGCTCGGCGACCTCTTCGAGGCGGTCCCCGAGGAGGAGGCGCGTTTAACGCTCGATCTCGCCTGGGAGCGCGGCGTCCGCCTGTTCGACACCGCGCCCTGGTACGGCCTCGGCCAGGGCGAGCACCGCACCGGCCGCGCGCTCTATCGCCGGCCGCGGAGCGAGTACGTGCTCTCGACCAAGGTCGGCCGCCTTCTGAAAGCCCCGCGCGATCGTTCCAGCGTCCGGCCTGCACCGTGGAAGGGCGGCCTCGCCTTCGACCATGTCTACGACTACACCTACGACGGCATCCTGCGGTCCTACGAGGACAGCCTCCAGCGGCTCGGCATCAACAAGGTCGACATCCTCTACATCCACGATCTCGACCGCGGCTATTTCCCGACCGACGAGGACCTGCACGGCAAGCTGCGCGAACTCGAAAAAGGGGGCTTCCGCGCCCTCGAGGAGCTCAAATCGTCCGGCGAGGTCGCGGCGGTCGGTGCCGGGATCAACGAGCCCGGCATGATCGATCTCTTTCTCGATCGCCACCCACTCGACGTCTTCTTGGTCGCCGGACGCCACACCCTTCTGGAGCAGGGGCTCTATCACGGCGAGCTCGCCCGGGCGGCCCGGGAGGGGGCGGCGATCGTGGTCGGCGGCGTCTTCAATTCCGGCATTCTGGCGACCGGCGTCGTGGACGGCGCCCGCTACGAATACGGCGCCGCGCCGGCTGCGATCGTCGAAAGGGTGCGCCGTCTGGAGACGATCGCCCGCGCGCACGAGATCCCGCTCGCCGCCGCCGCCCTGCAATTTCCGTTCGGCTTCGACGCCGTCGCGAGCGTCCTGTTCGGGCCGGCACGGGCGGCGGAGGTCGCCGCGAACGCCGATCATTTCGAAACGCCGATCCCCGCCGCCTTCTGGCAGGCGCTGCGCACCGAGGGCCTGATCGGGGACGACATCCCCCTCCCCGGCGGCGCCTGAGCCGTCCCGCCCCCCGGCGTCCCTCCAAGGCGCGCCGGGGGTGACATAGACGTTGTTTCAAGGTTTTCGTAAACGCCCGCGATCTATTTCAATGAGCCGGCATCCTTTGGAATGGGAAATCTGGTTCACGCTCCGCGGGCCGATATAATTCAAGAATAGAATCCAAAAATGTCGCAGCGAATCCGCGTTCGGATATCCGGCGACATCGTGCTTCGTCGCGTTCAACCAGATTTCGGCTACCCAGCGTTGCGGGATGCGTTCCGCGACGAAGGATCATCATTGCCGAGTGCTTTCAAGGAGAGCTGAATGTCGGATTTGCTGAAGTCGCGGATCTCGCGGCGTGCGTTGCTCGCGGGGGCTGCCGTGCTCGGCGGCGCCGGAACGCTGTCCCTGCCGACCTTCGCGCTCGCCGCGGGCACCAAGACGCTGCGGATCGCGTCCGGCGAGGGTGACGGCGTGAAGGGCACGCTCGACCCGGCCTTCGGCAAGAACGACCCGGATTCGGCGCGCATCAGCTTGGTGTTCGAGCGTCTCGTCGCGGTCGACGAAAGCTTTGTGCCGGTTCCGCAGCTCGCCACCGAATGGTCGTCCGATGCCGAGGCGAAGGTCTGGACGTTCAAGCTCCGCGAGGGCGTCGTCTTCCACGACGGCACGCCGTTCACCGCCAAGGACGTCGTCTTCTCCTATCAGCGTCTCCTCGATCCGAAACTCGGCTCGCCGGCGACCGCCATCCTCACCCCGGTCGATCCGGCGGGCATCGTGGCGGTCGACGACCACACGGTCGCCTTCCATCTCAAGGAGACGGTCGTCGAATTCCCGCTCCTGATCGCGAACCGCTTCACCTACATCGTCCGGGCGGGGCAGACGCCGGAGCAGTTGCGCACCGCGGGCATCGGCACCGGCGCGTTCAAGGTCGAACACTACGTGCCGGGCGAAGAGCCGAGCGTCTATCTCAAGAACGATAAATATTGGCGGCCGGGCCGACCCGGCGTCGACCGGGTGGAACTGCGCTCGATTCCCGAAGAATCCGCCCGTGTCGCCGCGTTGCTCGCCAACCAGATCGATCTCACCTGGGATCTGCCGCTGCGGTCCGCCGAGAAGCTCAAGACCAATCCGGCGGTCAAGATCATCAGTTCGCGGACTCCGTTCTGGTACGGTCTCGCCTTCTGGGCCGACACGCCGCCGTTCGACGATGTCCGCGTCCGGCAGGCGCTGAAGCTCGTAACGGACCGAGAACAGCTCCTGAAGGCGGTGCTTGCCGGCCACGGCTCGGTGGCGAACGACACGCCGGTCGCGCCGTGGCTCAAGTACGGCATCAAGGAGCCGGCGAAGGCGCCCGACATCGAGAAGGCCAAGGCGCTGCTGGCGGAAGCCGGACACAAGGACGGCCTCGATCTCGAGCTTTACACCTCGGAGGCGACCTCCGGCCTCGTGGAACTCGCCACCGTCTACAAGGCGCAGGCGGAGAAGGCCGGCATTCGCATCAAGATCATCAAGGCGCCCGCCGACGATTATTGGGCGAACATCTGGCTGAAGAAGCCGTTCATCGCGACCGCATGGTCCGGCCGCGCCGCGGACGAGGCGCTGTCCCTGCCCTTCCTCTCGACCGGCGACTGGAACGAAGGGCATTGGCGCAGCAAGGAATTCGACAACGACCTGTTCGAAGCCCGCAAGGCGGCCGACGAGACGAAGCGGGCCGAGCTTTATCTCAAGGCCCAGCGCCTGCTGCAGAGCGACAGCGGGACGATTATCGCCCTCTACGCCGACGCCGTCGGGGCGACGCGGGCCGACATCACCGGCTGGAGTCTCCACCCGCAGAAGATCTCCCAGGACTTCTCGGGAGTGACCTTTGTCGGGAGCTGATCTCGCGGCGGCGCAGCCGCGGCTCCGGTTGATGCCGGGGCCGCTGCCGCGCCTGATCTTGCGCCGCCTCGCGCTGTCCGTGATTTCGCTGTTCGCGGTCGCGACCATCGTGTTCTGGGTGATCGCGCTGCTGCCCGGCGACGCGGCGGAGCGCATCCTGGGGCGCGATGCGACGCCGGCCGCGCTCGCGGCGCTGCGGGCCCAGCTTCACCTCGCCGACCCGCTGTTGGTGCGCTATCTCGCCTGGCTGCGCGGCATGCTCGCGGGCGACTTCGGAATGTCGATGGCGGCGAGCCGGCCGGTGCTGCCCTACGTTCTGACCCATCTCCAGAACACGCTGCTCCTCGCCGGGATCGCGCTCGCGGTCCATATTCCGCTCAGCATCGGGCTCGGCCTTGCCGGGGCGGCGGCCCGGCGTGACGGCCCGCTCGACACCGGGCTTTCGGTCGCCGTGCTGATCGGCATGTCGGTGCCGGAATTCGTCGTCGGCATCGCCCTCGTCGCGTGGCTCGCGACGGCTTGGTCTCTGTTTCCGCCGCTCGCGCTGATCGACCAGGCCCACACCGTGGGCGACTTCCTCTATCTCACCGCGCTGCCTGTCATCACGCTGAACTTCGCGATGACGGCCTACGTCGTGCGCCAGACCCGCGCCTCGATGGTCGAAGTGTTGCGGTCGGATCACGTACGGGCGGCCACTTTGCGGGGGCTGTCGCCGTTGCGCGTGCTGGTGTTCCACGCCCTGCCCGGTGCGCTGCCGCCGGCGATCAATGCGGTCGCGCTCAATGCCGCTTGGCTCGTGGGCGGCATCGTCGTGGTCGAGACCGTCTTCAACTATCCGGGCCTCGGCCGCTTGCTCGTCGAATCGATCGGCTTCCACGACGTGCCGATGATCCAGGGGGCCGCCATCGCGCTGTCGGGGGCCTACATCGCGGTCAATCTCGTCGCGGACATCGTGACGTTGCTCCTCAACCCCAAGCTCCGGACGGCGGCATGATCGCGAAGGGATCTCTCTC
>NZ_VWNA01000004.1 GCF_009600605.1 Segnochrobactrum spirostomi
TGAGGCAGAATAATGTGAGCCGCGCCCTGGCGACGTCGACGCCGAGCGCCCGCCGCGGCCCTCGTCGCCGAAGGCGAAGGCATCGAGCACCCGCGCTTGGGTCAGGCACGCCACGAGGCCGGCCCCGACGACGCCCGCGACCAGCGCGAACTCCGGCCAGCGCACACCCCCGAAGCTGCCGAGGAGCCAGAACATCACGTCACGGGCCTGCTGGGCGTTAGCCGAGGTGGTCACGATGTAGGCCGTCGTCGCATTGAAGAGTTGCGAGGCGGCGACGCCCGCGAGAATGGTGCGGTCCGCGCCGGCGGCGGTGCCGTTCGACAGGAGGGCGACGAACAGGAAGGCCGCGAACGCGCCGGCGAATGCGCCGGCCGAGAGCGACACAGCCCCCGCACCGAGGCCGAGGATGACGATCGCGACCGCGCCTGTCGAAGCGCCGGCCGAAACGCCGAGGACGTAGGGTTCGGCGAGCGGGTTGCGCAGCAGCGCCTGCATGATCGCCCCGCAGAGCGCGAGGCCCGCGCCGCAGAACGCCGCGACGAGAGCCCGGCTGAGCCGGTAGTCCCAGATCACCGTCTCCTGAATCCGGCTGAGTGCCACATCGGTCCAGCCGAGCCGGTTGGTCACCGCCGCGACGGTCGTCGTCAGGGGGATCGGCAGATCGCCGACCCCGACGCTCACACCGACGACGGCGAGCACCGCGGCGAGGGACAGGATCGTCAGGCCGAGGAGCAGGCCCATCCGCCGGAGGGAGCGCACCGGTCCGCTCACCGGAGGAGACCGAGGGCCTTCAACTGCGCGGCGACCTGCTCCGCGCCGTAGATCGTGCGCACGCCGGGTTTCATCGCCTGGCCGTCCATGACGACGATCGCCTTCGACTTCACGGCCGGCAGTTCGCTGAGGGCGGGGTCCGTGGTGAGAAAGCGCACCTTGGCGTCGGACTTATCGAGTTCCCAACGATTGCGGTCGAGGCTCGCGGCGACGATCACGCCCGGGTTGGCGGCGATGATGCTCTCCCACCCGACCGTGGGCCACTCCGCCTCCGACGCGATCGCGTTGGTGCCGCCGAGCAGGTTGGCGATGTAGCCCGAGGCACCGTTCTTGCCGCCCACATAGGCGTCCGCGGACGGCGACGGGCTCGAGAACCAGAACAGATAGGAGAGCGGCTTGCCGCTCGTGCCGTTGTTCTGGACCATTGCGCGCAGGGCGGCCTCGCGCGCTTTGAAGTCGGCGATGAGGGCCTGGCCGCGATCCTGGACGTCGAAGATACGGGAAAGCTCGTCGATCTCCTGATAGAGGAGCGCGCTCGTCCACAGGCGGTCACGGCTCCCGTAGGTGTCCTTGGTCGCCTTGGTGTCGAGGCAGGTGCTCGGCGAGAGGTAGGTCGGCACGCCGACCTTTTCGAAATCCTCGCGTTTGGCGACCTTGCTGTTCGGACCGAGCAGGCTCGGCAGGGCCGCGGCGACTAAATCGGGGTCTTCGGCCAGCATCGATTCGAAGGTGGGGAACTCGACCGTGAGGAGCTTCACCTTGGCGTTGGCCGCGGCGAGCTGGGGCATGACGTGGCTGGGCCAGAAGGCGGTGCCGACCATCCGATCCTGTAGCCCGAGCAGAAGGAGAATCTCGGCGCTGTTCTGCCCGAGACCGATCGCCCGCTGCGGCGCCTTCGGGAACGTGACCTCGACCCCGCAATTCTCGAGGACGAGGGGATAATGCGTCGACGCGGCCTGCGCCGCATTCAGCATCAACAAAAGTGCAAATATAGAATTAGAGAATTTAAAAAGAGATAGAATTCGAGTCATGCCGTGTCCCAGATCTTTCCCATCTTGCGGCCGCTATATCAGGATCGGTCGGGACGACAAGAGGTAAGAACGAACACTGCTGCGAGAGGTGATTATAGTTATTCTAAGCGGATGTGACCCTATACGCAGACCGGCGGGCCGGCGCGGGTTCGCGCCGGCGCTCACGGCATTACATCGCGGGAGGCAAACAGCCGTCGGCCTTGAGGATACGCTTAGTGGAGGCTGGGTTCCGATCGAGCATGTGCGCCGGACGGATTGGTCGAACGACGAGGTTGCCCCCGCAATTGGGACTCGTGCCCCGAGCACGCCGTCCGCGCAGGTCGCGCAAAATGTGCATTCGAATGTGCAGATACGGGCGTTCATGCTGGATGGCGGAAGGTCGCTATCACAGCATTCACAATTGGGTCGCAGCTCAAGCATTCGAGGCCTCCATCATTTGCGCCCATCGTCCCGAATATCCTCGGATCACGCAATAATCCGAGGCTTGGTCGCGTCACCGCTCGGGAGGCCGGCCGGCTCGAAATCTCTTTGTTCGGCCGGCAGCCTTGCTGGGCGGAATCGATGAAGTCCCACGTGAGGCGCCTCGGAGGAGGCGTTCGATCGCCCGATCCGGGCCGTCCTCAGCGGCGTTCGCTGTCGAGATCGGCCATCGCCTGAGCGTGATAGCGGTCGCCGCGCGCGGCGCCCTTCGGGACGGCGTGCTCGATCGCGGCGAGGTCTTCGGCGGAGAGCCGGACGTCGAGCGCGGCGAGGGCGTCGGTGAGTTGGGCGGGCCGGCGGGCGCCGATTAGGGGCACGATGTCGTCGCCTTGGGCGAGGGCCCAGGCGATCGCAGCTTGGGACATCGGCAGGCCTTTCGCCTCGGCGACGGCACGCAGCGCCTCCACGAGCGCGAGGTTCGCCGCGCCGTTCTCGCCCTCGAAGCGCGGGCTGTGGGCGGGTAGTCTCCGGCGCCGTAGCCGCCCGGCCGCCAACGGCCGCCGAGCATGCCGCGCGAGGATGCCGTAGGCCGTGACGTCGATGCCGAGATCGCGCAGGGTGGGGAGGATCTCGTCCTCGATGCCGCGCGAGAGCAGCGAATATTCGATCTGGAGATCGACGATCGGGTGCACCGCCGCCGCGCGGCGGATCGTTTGCGCGCCGACCTCCGACAAGCCGATATGGCGGATGTGCCCCGCCTTGGCGAGTTCGGCGAGGGTGCCGATCACCGCCTCGACGTCGGTGCGGGCGGCAGGCGGGCCGGCCTGTAGATATCGATGTATTCGGTGCCGAGGCGCTTGAGCGAATAGGCGAGGGCCGTCTTGATCGCTGCGGGGGTCAGGGCATAGCCCAGCCATTGGCCGGTCGGGTCGCGCTGTGCGCCGAACTTGACGCTGAGCACGTAGCGGTCGCGGGCGATGCCGCGAAGCGCTTCGGCGACGAGCATCTCGTTGTCTCCCATGGCGTAGAAATCGCCGGTGTCGAACAGGGTGACGCTGGCATCGAGCGCGGCGTGGATCGTGGCGATGCTCTCGGCGCGGTCGGCCGGACCATAGACGCCGTCCGACATGCCCATGCAGCCGAGGGCGAAGGCGGACACGACGGGTCCGGTCTTTCCGAGTTGGCGGGTCTTCATCGGGTTGATCTCCTCGAAGCAGCGGGGAAAGGCCCGTCCGTGAAACGAAGATGCATCCGATAAGATCGTGCGATAATCCGTAGATCATGGAACGACGTGTACGGAATTCCGCACAATGGCCGACGCCCCGCTCGACGATCTCCACGCCTTCGCTGCCGTCGCCCGCGCCCGCGGCTTTCGCGGCGCGGCTGTTGCGGAAGGCGTCTCTGCCTCCGCGTTGAGCGAAGCGGTGCGTCGGCTCGAGACGCGGCTCGGCGTCCGCCTGCTCAACCGCACGACCCGCTCCGTCGCCCCGACGGAGGCAGGTCTCCGGCTGCTCGAACGTTTGACGCCCGCGCTCGACGAGATCGCCGCCGCGCTCGACGGGATCAACAGCGTCCGGGCGCGCCCGAGCGGCACCCTGCGGCTCAACGTGCCGGTGATCGTGTCGCGCTTCGTGCTGCCGCCGATCGTCGGCGGATTTCTGAGCGCCTATCCGGACATCACCCTCGACGTCATGGCGGAGGACAGCTTCGTCGATATTCTCGCCGCCGGCTTCGACGCGGGCGTGCGTTATGACGAACGGCTCGAGCTCGACATGATCGCGGTGCCGATCGGCCCGCGCACCCAGCGTTATGTGGCGGCGGCGTCCCCGGCTTATCTCGCGGCGCATGGCCCGCCGAACCATCCCGGCGACCTCGTCGGACATGCCTGCATCCGCCACCGCTTTCCGGGCCGGGCGAGCCCGGCATGGGAGTTCGAGCGGGGCGACGAGATCGTGCGGGTGAGCGTCCAGGGACCGCTCGTCGCCTCGACGCTCGATCTTCAGATCGCCGCGGCCGTCGCCGGCCTCGGCATCCTCTATTCGTTCGAGGATGCGCTCGCGCCGGAGATCGCGGCGGGCCGGCTGGTGCCGGTGCTGGAGGACTGGTGGCAGTCCTTTTCAGGGCCCTATCTCTATTATGCGGGGCGGCGTTATCTGCCCGCCCCGCTTCGCGCTTTCGTCGATTATGTGCGGGTGCTTCCCGCCTCCGCGGCCGGGTGAGCGCGCCTCAGAGGCGGCCGTCGATCGCCCGGTCGAGCAGGCCCCGGAGGTTCGCCGTGTCGAGGGCGATCGGGTTGCCGCCGGCGCACGGGTCGGCGAGCGCCATCTCGACCACCTTGTCGCGGTCGATGTCGTGAAGGCCGATGTCGCCGAGGGTGGCGCCGATGCCGAGCCCGTCGCGCAGCCGGACGATCCATTGGATCACCGCGTCGCCGTCGTGGGCCGGCAGGTCGAGGATGCGGGCGAGCGCGGTCAGCTTGTCCTCGACCGCCGGACGGTTGAAGGCGACGACATAGGGCATCAGCACCGCGTTGAGCAGGCCATGATGGGCGTCGTGGAGGGCGCCGAGCGGATGGGCGAGGGCGTGGATGGCACCGAGCCCCTTCTGCAGCGCCACGCAGCCCATGCCGGAGGCGATCAGCATCTGCGACCGTGCCTCGATGTCGGAGCCGTCCGCGACGGCGCGCGGCAGGTGCTCCTTGATGAGCCGCATCGCATTGAGCGCGACGCCCTCGGCCATCGGGTGGAAGGTCGGCGCGCTGTAGGCTTCGAGGGCGTGCGAGAGCGCGTCCATCCCGGTCGCGGCCGTCACCTTGGCCGGCAGGCCGAGGGTGAGCTCGGCGTCCATGAAGACGATGTTCGGCATCATCCGGGGATGGAAGACGATGACCTTCCGCCCCTCGGTTTCGTGGGTGATGACCGAGGAGCGGCCGAGCTCGGAGCCGGTGCCGGCGGTCGTCGGGATCGCGATGACGGGGATCAGGGCGCTGGTATCGACCCGCTTCCAGTTGTCACCGATGTCTTCGAAGTCCCACATCGGGCGGCTCTGGGTCGCCATCAGGGCGATCGCCTTCGCCGCGTCGAGGGCACTGCCGCCGCCCAGCGCCACGACGAGATCGTGGCCGCCGGCTTTCAGGGCCGCGACGCCCGCCGCGACGTTGCCGCCGGTCGGGTTCGGCTTGACGTCCGAGAAGAGCGCAGCCGTGACGCCACCCGCCGCGAGCACGTCCATGACCCGGGCGGTGAGCGGCAGATCGGCGAGGCCGCGGTCGGTGACGACGAGCGGACGGCGCGCTCCGAGCTCGGCGACCGCGGCGGCGAGTTCGGCGATCCGCCCCGCGCCGAAGCGCACGGAGGTCGGGAAGCTCCAGTTGGAGACGGCCGCGCAGCGGGCGGCGCGGCCGGAAGGACGCGGGCTCGGCGATATCGATCATGGCACCCTCGGAGGACTAGGGATCAGGCCGGTTCGGCGAGGCGGTTACGGCGGGCGGCGCGACGGCGCACGACGTCCGCGACCACCACCAGCACCAGCGCCGGAATGAAGTTCAGCGTGGCGAGCGCGGGATAGATCGGCGAGGAGCCAACCGCGATGCCGCTATAGACGAAGGTCGGCAGCGTACGGATCGTGCCGCCGAGGCTGTAGGAAATGTAGAAATTTCCCCACGACAGCAGGAAGGCGAAGCTCGCCGCCGAGAAGATCCCGGGCCACAGCAGCGGCAGCGTGATCTCGCGGAACACGACCCACCCGCTCGCACCGGCATCGCGCGCGGCGTCTTCCAGCGTCTCGTCGAAGCCGTAGACCTGCACCGCCACGATCACCAGCGTGAACGGCGTGATGTAGACGATGTGGCCGATGACGACGCTCGCGAGCCCGGTGGTGAAGCCGAGCCATTGGCCGAGCACCGAGAACCACAGCAGCATCACCACGCCGAGCAGGAGCTGCGGAAAGAGCAGCGGCGCGAAGGTGAGGGCGCGGAAGAAGGTCTGCAGCCGGAAGCGGAAGCGGATCCAGGCGATGGCCCGGCGGCGCCGAGAACCGTCGCGAAAATCGTCGTGATCGCAGCGATCAACGCCGAATTCTTCAGCGCCGGGATGAAGTCTCCCTTGGCGAACAGGGCCGGGTACCATTCGGTGGACCAGGTCTCGATCGGCAGCGTGAGCATGCGGCTGCCGGTGAACGAGAACACGACGAGGGTGATGATCGGCACGTAGAAGAAGGCGAGCAGGAGAGCGACGGAGCCCACCAGCAGGGTGTCGACGAGGGCGCTCTTGGTACGGTCTGACATCATGCTTCCCCTCACGCCGGGCTCGCCACGCGGCGGCGGCGCATCGCCACGAGGGCGGAGATCGCGAGCGAGAGGGCGCCGATGACGATGAGCACCAGGGTCAGCGCGGCGCCGAGCGGCCAGTTCACCCGGGTCTCGAAGCTCTGGCGGATGAGTTCCGAGGCCATCGGCGAATTGCCGCCGCCCATCACCTTCGGCTCCAGGAAGGCGCCGAGGCTGAGGACGAAGACGAGCACCGCACCGGCATAGAGGCCCGGCTTCGAGAGCGGCAGCGTCACCTCGAAGAACGTGCGCAGGCGAGAGGCGCCTGCGTCATAGGCGGCGAGTTGCAGGTCGCGGTCGATGCGCACGAGCGACAGGTAGATCGTGAACATCGGATAGACGGCGAGGTTGTAGACCATGCCGATCATCGTCGCGGACGGGGTGAAGAGCAGATTGAGCGCCTGCGGCCCAAACCCGAGATAGGATAGCCCCCAGTTCAGCACGCCGTTCTTGTCGAGCACGAGGATCCAGCCGAACGTCTTCAACACGGCATCGGTCAGGAAGGCGAAGGTGATGAGGATGGTCACGTGCCGCTGGAGGCTGCCGAGCCGCGTCGCCAGCGCATAGGCGACCGGCATCGCGATCGCGAGCGACAGCACGACGCAGACGAGCGACATCGCCACGGTGCGCAGCATGATCGTCCAATAGAACGGCTTGCCGAACACGTCGCGCCAGGTGGCGAGGTCCCAGGTCCAGATCAGGCGGTAATATTTGGTGGTCTGGAAGCTCAGGATGCCGGTCATCGCGAGCGGCACCAGGAAGAAGACGATCATCAGGAGCGTGAGCGGCACCGTGGTGCCGAGGAGCAAGGGATCGCGCCAGGATTTCCGATCAATCCGCATCTGTCACTCCCGGATGAGCACGATGTCGGACCGGTCGAAGCCGATCGTCACGGCCTCGCCGACGGCGGCCGGCAGGTTCGGCGTGCCCGGCAGGTCCATCACGACCGGGACGGGGTGCCCCTCGACCCGGACGCGATATTGGATCGAGGCGCCTTTGACGAAGAATTCCTCGACATGCCCCGCGAGCGTGGCGAAGGGCTGGGGCTCGTTCGCGCCGGCGAAGCGGAGCGCTTCGGGGCGCACCAGGAGGAGGGCGCTCGGGCCCGTCACGGCGCTCGTCGCCTGCGCCTTGGAAACGAGCGCGCCGGTGCAGGAGATGATCGGCGAGCCGAAGGCGATGTCGTCGCCCGGCCCCGCATCGATGCGCACGGGGAACAGGTTGGTGTCGCCGATGAAGCTCGCCACGAACGAATCCGCCGGGCGATAATAGATCTCGGACGGCGTGCCGATCTGGACGACGTTGCCGGCGCGCATCACGCAGATGCGGTCGGCGAGCATCATCGCCTCTTCGAGATCGTGGGTGACGAGCACGAACGAGGTGCCGAGATTGCGGTGCAGGTTCTTCAGTTCCGCCTGAAGCGACTTCTTGAGCTTGGCGTCGAGGGCGCTCATCGGCTCGTCGAGGAGGAGCACGCCGGGTTGGGAGACGAGGGCGCGGGCCAGCGCGACACGCTGCTGCTCGCCGCCCGAAAGCTGCGCCGGGAAGCGGTCGAGATAGGCCGTCTTCAGGTGCATCAGTTCCAACATGGCGCGGATGCGCGTCTCCGCCTCGGCGGCGGGCACCTTCGCGAGCTTCAGCGGAAAGCCGATATTGTCGCGCACCGTCTTATGGGGAAACAGCGCGAGCTTCTGGAACACCATGCGGGTCGGCCGCTTGGCCGCCGGCACGTCGTTCATGTCGCGCCCCTCGATCTTCAGCGTGCCGCCGGTCGGCTGCTCGAAGCCGGCGACGATCTTGAGGAGCGTGGTCTTGCCGCAGCCGGACGGGCCGACGAGCGCGACGAATTCGCCCGCGCCGACCTCGAGCGACACCGAATGGAGCGCACGGAAGGGGCCGTAATCCTTGACGATGGCGGACGCTTCGATGATGGGGCTCGGCAATGGTCTCGCTCGCGCAATGGGATCGGTCGGGAATAGGGGAGCCCGCCCGGCGGATCGTCGGGCGGGCTCGCGGGGGCGGGACGTCAGCGGGCCGCGAGTTCTTCCTGCCAGATCGCCAGCATGTCGTCGATGTTCGGCGCGATCGTGTGGAACAGGCTGTTGTCCCAGGCGTGCCACATATAATCCATCTGCAACGCGCTCTTCTGCTCCGGCGTGAACAGCGCTTCCGCCTTCTGGTTCGGCACCAGATTGCAGGTCGCCTCGGTGATCGCGAGCTTCACCGCGACGTCTGGCGAGACGATGTATTTCAGGAACTTCTTGGCGAGCGTCGGGTCGTTGCCGTTGTCGAGGAGGCCGGTCGCCTCCATCCAGATGATGCCCTGCTTCAGCCCGTTGCGGGGCTCCGGCACGATCGACTGCACATAATCGTGGCCGGCGAGGCGCAGCGACGAGGTGCAGTAGGAGCCGCCGCCGATCAGGCAGCGGAACGAGCCGTCGAGCAGGCCCTTCTGGGCGATGGCGAGATCGCCGACGATGGCGCGGGTGTTCTTGAACGCCGCGCGCAGCACCTTGCGGACTTCGTCGAGCTCGTTCTTATCGAGCTCCTTGTAGGGGTTCACGCCGGCATAGAGGGCGAGCGGCATGATCGGCCAATCACCCCAATCGAGCAGGCAGATCTTGTCGCGGTAGGCCGGATCGAAGACGGGAGCGTAGCTCGACCAGGTCTCGAGCTTGTCGAACTTGGTGTTCACGGTCGGGCCGACCCAGCCCCAGCGCGTCGGCAGGCCGGTCGCCTTGCCCTCGTATTGCAGCGGCGCGAACGGCGCGCGGAACTGCGGATAGAACTCGGCATATTGGTCGGCGAACTCGGCATCGTCGATGAAGCGGTCGATGCCGGCCGGACCCATGCGGGCGATCCAGGGGCTGTCCGAAGACACGAGGTCGAAGGCACGGTAGGCACCGGCCGCGAGCTTGGCGAAGCCGCCGGCGGAATCGGTGATCAGATCGACCGAGATCTGGACGTCGTTCGCCTTCTGGAAGGGATCGAGGATCGCCGGGGCGTTGTAGCCCTCCCAGCACATATAGTTCAGCGACTGAGCGGCGCGGCGCCCTGGAACGCGCCCGGCAGCACGCCGCCGGCCGCAAGCGCCGCGCCGGCGCCCATGCCCTTCAGCACGGTGCGGCGGGACAGCGGGGACTTCATCGCATTCGGGGTGTTGGGATCGTCTTTCGTCACGGGTTCGGTCCTTGTTCTGGCTCTGGAAGGGTTGCGAAGCACGGTTCGAGGTCAGACCACCTCGAGGTAGCGGCGGATTTCCCACGGGCTGACATGGCGGCGATATTCGGCGTCCTCGAAACGTCGGGCGGCGGCGAACGCATCGACGAAGGCGTCCCCGAACAAGGCGCGGGCCGGCGCCGAGGCGGCGAAGCGCTCGGCGCCCCGGCCGAGATCGGACGGGAAGACGGCGGCCGGGTCCGGCGTCGCGGCATAGAGATTGGCACGGCTGCCCGGCGGCGGCTCGATCTCGTTGCGGATGCCCCAGAGACCGGCACCGAGGCACATGGCGAGCGAGAGATAGGGGTTGGTGTCCGCGGAGGGGACGCGGAACTCGACGCGCGTCGCCTCCGGCGCGTCGTTGATGACGCGCACCGCGGCGGTGCGATTCTGCACGCCCCAGTTCGCCGCCGTCGGCGCCCAGGCGCCCGGCACCATGCGCTTGTAGGCGTTCACCGTGTGGCTGCACATCGCGAGCATCTCGGGCATCAGCGCGACGAGGCGCCGATGAAGTGCCGCGCGGTCCGGCTCAAGCCCTCCGGCTCGGCCGCGTCGTGGAAGGCCGGCGTGCCGTCCGGCGCGTCAGCGAGACGTGGAGATGGCCCGACTGGCCGGCGAGATCCGGCGACAGCTTCGACATGAAGGCCGCGGTCAGCCCGTTGCGCAGAAAATAGGCCTTGGCGAAATTCTTGAAGAGTGCGGCGTCATCGGCGGCCTTGATGCCCTTGGCGTGGTGCAGCGGCGCCTCGAAGCACCCCGGCCCGAGCTCGGTGTGGATCGCCTCGATCTCGATGCCGAGCGTCTCCATCGTCTGCCGGAGCCCGCCGATCAGGTCGCCGTAGAGCGCGGTCGTCTGGAGCGAATAGGTGCGGTTGCCTTGCGCGAAATGGTCGAGGCCGGTGAAGTCCTTGGCGCGCAGGCTCTCCGGCGTCTCGTCGAAGACGAAGAATTCGAACTCGAAGGCGGCGTTGACGTCGAAGCCGAGCGCGCCGAGCTCGGCGATCATTCGAAGGGCCTGGGTGCGGGGAGAGAGCGCGCCGAAGTCGCCCTCGAAATCGGCGATGCACACCGCGGCCTTGTCGGCGAAGGGATAGCGGCGCAGGTTTTCGGCAAAGAGCGTCGCGGGCCGGTCGATATAGGCACCGCTGTCGTAGGTCTTCTCGGCGGTATCCCAGCAATAGAGCACTTCGCAGAAGGGATAGCCCTTGGCGGCGAGCTTCACCGCCTTGTCGGCCGACACCTGCTTATGGCGGAACACGCCGTCCGGATCGAAGATGCCGATATGCACGTCGCGCGCATCGAGTGCTGCAAGACCGGTCTCGAGCTGCCGCGCCGCGTTGTGCCGATCCGTCATTCCGCCATGTCCCCCAACCGCTCTCGGCGATTGTTTGCTCTGTGAACCTTTTCATCAGGCTAGGGGCGGGCGGATGCGCTAGGAATATCCCTCGGGTATAGGCGTGCGAAAATCCGCGCCCCATCCGACAGCAGGGAGACCGACGCGTGCAGAGCGCTTTCGCGGACTGGAATGCGGCCGTGGGCCGGGGGCTCGAGGCCCTCGGCACGGCGGAATTTCCGCGCGCTCTCGAAGACGCAGTGCGGGCGGCGGTGCCCTTCGACATCTTCATGGTGTTCGCCTATTCGGGGCCGGAAAACCCGATCTGCCTCGCCCACAACATGGATGGCGGCCGGGCCGAAACGGTGATCGAGGCCTATGCCCGCGGGCCCTATCTGCTCGATCCGTTCTATGGCGCGGCGATCGGCCACGAGCCGGCCGGGGTGATCCGCCTGAAGTCGCTGGCGCCGGACCTCTTCTACACCTCCGAATATTTCAAACAGCATTATGAGCGGACCTGCATCCGCGACGAGGTCGGCTTCCTCCTGCGCCCGGCGCTGGGGACGGCGATCGTCGTCAGCGTGACGCGGCCGATCGACGGGCCGGCCTTCTCCGCCCGCGACATGCAGACGATCCGCGCGATCGAGCCGGTGGTCCGCCGGCTCGGCGAGAGCCACTGGCGCGACATCGGCCAGCGTTTCACGCCGGGGCGTCGCAACGGGGCGAAGGCGGGGCCGATCGACCGCGCGCTCGACGCCATGGCGGTCGGCCACCTGACGCCGCGGGAGATCGAGATCACGGCTCTCGTGCTGCGGGGCCACTCGAACGCCTCGATCGCCGACCTTTTGAAGATCAGCGCCGGGACAGTGAAGATCCACCGCCGCAACATCTACCAGAAGCTTCAGATCGGCTCCCAGGCCGACCTCTTCGCCCGCTTCATCGCCCACCTCGCGACGGTGAGCTGAGGGGGGCTAGAGCAGGCTCAGGGCCGTTGCGATCGGGAGGAAGAGCGTGCGCGGCCGTTTGATCAACTCGACGAAGCCGAACGAGGCATAAAACGAGGCCGCGTTGTCGTCGATCGCGTCTGCGAAGATCGCGTGCGCACCGATCGGGGCGTCCGCCACGGTCTTGATGGCGTCGAAGAGCAGCGCCTCCCCGAGACCCTGTCCGGCATAATCGCGGTGCCGGCCGAGCCATCCAATGAGGACCGCAGGCACAGCCGGATAGCGCGGCAGCTTCCTCGCGAACGGCTGCGGCACCGCCGTCAGCGGCACGTTGCTCGAAGATAGAGTGTAGAAGCCGGCAATCTGGTCCGTCGCCTTCTCCAGCGCGACGAAGCATGTGGCGTAGTTGCGCTTCACATCCTGCGAGACTGTTTCGCGAAAATAGAGATCGATTCGTTCGTTTCCGCAGGTGAAGCCGCCGCGGTCATGCGCCCGCGAGAGGGGCTCGATGACGAAGCGGGGGCTCACCGGCGCTCGATCAAGTCGGCATGGCGCTTCGCGGCGCGGCTCAAGCGGGCGTTGGGAGCCGGCGGATCGATAAGGGCCTCGGCGAATCGAATCTGGTCTTCCCGCGCGAGCCGCAGGATCTCTGCGTCTTCGATGACGCGCCGTGCATCCTCCCCAGCGGTTGCGATCAGATAGCCCGTGAGGGTCATGCCGCGAAGTCGCGCGGCGCGCTGCATCTGGTCGTAGATCTCGACCGGAATGCGCGCCTCCAACCGGGCCGTCTCAGCTTCCGTCTGCGATTTCGGCATGGCGTCCTCCTGTCGAGATAAAATACGGCAAGATGCCGTATTTTCAAGGGCGCCTCACCTCGCGCCCGCAGACGATCGCGTCTCCGCCACCTGCCGGGCGACGAGGCAGAGCAGTTCGAACAGAATGGTCGCCCCGGCGAGTGCGGTCATGCCGGCGAGATCGAATGGGGGCGAGACTTCGACGACATCGGCGCCGACGATCCGCACGCCCTCGAGGAGCCGAACCAGCGCCTGCGCCTCCCGGGTGGTGAAACCGCCGATCTCGGGCGTTCCGGTCCCCGGCGCCATCGACGGATCGATGCAATCGACGTCGAAGGAGATGTAGGTGGGACCGTCGCCGACGATCGCCCGCGCCTCGGCCATGATGTCGGACGCACCACGCCTGACGAACTCCTCCATGTAGACGATGCGGATGCCCTGATCCTTCGCCCAGGCGTGTTCGTCGGGGGCGTAGATCGAACCGCGGATGCCGATCTGCACGACGCGGTGCGGGTCGAGCAGACCCTCCTCGATGGCACGGCGGAACGGGGTGCCGTGGGTGTAGAGGTTGTCGCCGAAATAAAGGTCGTTGGTGTCCGAGTGCGCGTCGAAATGGATCATGCCGACGGGACCCGAGCGGGCGACGGCGCGCAGCACGGGAAGCGTCGTCAGATGGTCGCCCCGACGGCGAGGGGAACGGCGCCGGCCACCACCACGCTGCGCACGCCGGCCTCGATCCTGGCAAGCGCGTCCAGGAGGTCGATCGGATTGACGGAGAGATCGCCGATGTCGGCCACGCGGGCGAGCTTGAACGGTTCGATTCCGGAAACGTGGTGGGTCGAGCGCATCAGGGTCGATTGGTTGCGAACCTCGCGCGGCCCGTGGCGGGCGCCGGCGCGATTCGTCGTGCCGCCGTCCCAGGGGATGCCGAACAGGGCGATGTCGAGCTCCGCCGCGGACGTCGCGAGCGGGAGCCGCATGAAGGTTGCTGGCCCTGCGAACCGCGGAACCAGGCCGGAATCGATCGGCTGCGGAAAGGATGTGCTCATCGATCGTCCGGTTGCGGCGGCGGGCGTGGGCTTGGCGGCGGGAGATCCGCCGCGATCATCATCCGCGCATTCGGCCCCGTACGACAAGAGCGAGGCTGCGGCCGATGATGTGAAGATCGAGCGCCAAGGTGCGATGCTCGACATACCAGAGATCGTGGCGCAGGCGTTCGGCCATCGCCTCCGGTTCGGGCGCGGGGCCGCGCCAGCCTTGGACCTGAGCCCACCCGCTGATGCCGGGCAGAGCCCGCTGCCGATCGCGATAGCGGGGGAGCAGGTCTGCGAGGCAGGCGTCTTCCTCGATCGCGTGGGGACGCGGGCCGACGAGCGACATGTCGCCGGCGAGAACGTTGACGAGTTGCGGCAGTTCGTCGAGGCCCCGCGGCCGCAGAAAGGCGCCGAGCCGGGTGACGACCGTCGGGCTCCCCGGATCTCGGCCGGCGTGCCGCATCGTCCGGAACTTCCAGATCACGAAGGGTCGCCCGCCGCATCCCGTCCGCGCCTGCCTGAACAGCGCCGGGCCGGGGCTGTCGAGCCGGATCGCGAGGGCGAGGAGCAGCATCGGCAAAGCGAGCAGCACGAGGCCGACGCTCGCCCCGACGAGGTCCAGAAAACGCTTCGCCGCCGCCGACCGCGCTCGGTCTCGCGGAACGGCGCGCCAAGGCGTCTGAATGAGTGCCGCCCGGGCCCTCATGCGGCGGATCCTCCCCCGAGAGATCGACGCTGACACCGCCGCGGACCGGCCGGGCGCAACCCGCATTGAGGCACAAGCCGTGAACGTCCGCAATCCCAACGTGTGGTCGGTTGTGGTGCGTCAGGAGCGGCGGTGGGTGGCCGCCACGCGGGCCGCCTGATCGTAAAGGCCGGAGAGGAGTTCGAGGGTCCGCCGCGCCTCGGCGAGCCTTGCCTCGAAGCCGGGCACCGCCTCGATCGCGGCGATGAGGAGAGCCCGACGGATCTCGGCGTAGCGGTCCGTCACCTCGCGCCCCTTATCGGTGACGGAATAGGTGACGCCCGAGCGCCCCGATCCCGAGCGCACGACGAGCCCGGCCCCGATCAGTTTGCGCAGGCTGTATTGGATGTTCGGGATGTCGTCGCGGTTGGTGAGGCGGGCGAGGTCCTTCACGCTCTTGGGGCGGTCGTTCATGCGGATGACGTGGAGCATCGCGTTTTCGGGCCCGCTCGCCGGCAGGTCGATGGCGCCGCGCAGGCACTCCGCCTGCCAGCGGCCGAACGATTCAAAGGTCCGCATCAGCGAGAACTCGAGCTCGGTCGCATCGACCTCGATCGCCGTCGTCGCGAGATGCCAGCGGCGGTCGAGTGCCTCCGGATGATCGATGCCTTTGACGCGCTTCGCCGCCATCCCGCCGTCCCTCTGCCTGGGCGCGAGGATAGCCGCCGCGGCGATTGCCGCCAAACGGACTTTACGATAGAATTTCAATCATAAAATAAATCCTATCCAGGGGCCTTCCATGACCACAACCGCGACCTCCTCGCCGTCCGTCAACCCGATGTTCCGGCGCGACCGCTTCCTGCTCGGCACGTTCGCGTCCAATTGCTCCGGTGGCATGACCGTCACCAAGGTGCCGGAGCGCTGGTCGAGCACGTGGGACAACAACCTCGCGCTCGCCGGCCTGCTCGACGATGCCGGCATCGACTTCATGCTGCCGATCGCCCGCTGGATAGGCTACGGCGGCGAGACCGACTTCCACGGCTCCGTGCTCGAGACGATGACCTGGGCCGCTGGCCTGCTCGCCCGGACGCGACGCATCGCCGTGTTCGCGACCATCCACACGACGGCGAACAACCCGGTCGTGGTGGCGAAGCAGATCGCGACCATCGATCACATCAGCCGGGCCGTGCCGGGCTCAACATCGTCGCCGGTTGGAACAAGCCAGAATACGAGGCGCTCGGCCTGACGCTCCCCGACGACCACGAGACCCGTTACGGCTATGCTCAGGAATGGTTCGACATCATCCGCAAGCTGTGGAGCGCGGACGAGCACTTCGACTGGAACGGCACCTATTTCCATCTGAAAGGTGTGAAGGGCGAGCCGAAGCCGTTCGCCGGCGAGCCGCCGATCCTCAACGCCGCGGGCTCGCCGCAGGGACGCGAGTTCGCCACGCGAAACGCGAACTTCCTGTTCACCCCGGCGATCGATCTCGGTCGCTCGACGGAGGAAATCGCGGAATTGAAGGGCGCGCCCGAGGCGAAGGGCCGCTCGGTTGACGTGCTGACGTTCTCGCACGTGGTGTGCCGCCCGACGGAGGCCGAGGCACTCGCCTATCTGGAGCACACGGGGAAGACCAATGCCGATTGGGCGGCGGTGGACAATCTGATCCGCCTGCAATTCGCCCACGCCCAGTCGTTCCCGCACGATCTTCTGGCGCTGATCCGCGACCGCATGGCGGCGGGCCACGGCGGCTTCCCGCTGGTCGGCACGCCGGAACAGGTGGCGGACGGCATCAGCGCGCTCGCGGCGGCGGGCTTCCGCGGCACGACGCTGTCGTTCGTCGATTATGTCGCCGAGTTCCCCTATTTCCGCGACACCGTGCTGCCGATCCTCGCGGCGCGGGGCTCCGCCCGGAGGCGTGAGACCTCCGTGAGTGTCAGCGTGAGGGCGCCCGCGGGGCGCCCTCGTCGCGTCAGCGCCGGCGTTCGAGCAGGGCGAAGAAGGCGATCGTCATCGCCAGCACGATGAGCAGGAGAACGAACGCCGCCGCCGCGCCCTCGTTCAGGGAAAGGCCAAGGAACGCACGGCGATAGGCGAAGAAGCTCAGAACTTCCGTGGAGGTGCCCGGACCGCCCTTGGTCAGCACGTAGGGCAGATCGTAGGTGCGGAATTCGTTGATGAGCTGGATCACGACGGCGATAGCGGCGACCGGGCGCAGCATCGGCAGGGTGATGAACCAGAATTGTTGGAGCTGCGAGGCGCCGTCGACATCGGCGGCCTCGTAAGGATCGCGGGGCAGAGCGGCGAGGCCGGCCGCGAGAATGAGCACGACGAAGGACGTCTGCTGCCAGATGTCGATGCCGGCCATCGTCCAGACCGCGATATCGGCCGAGCCGAGCCAGTCCATGCGCGGCAAGCCGACCGTCTCGAGGACATGGTTGACGATGCCGAGATTGGGTTGCAGCAGCATGCGCCAGATGAGGGCGACGCTGACCGGCGACATCGCCATCGGAATGGTCAGGATCGCGAAATAAACCGGCTTCATGCGCACGGTCCGGTTCAGCATGAGCGCGATGCCGAGCCCGAAGACGAACTCACCGACGACGGTGACGACGGAATATTTCACCGTGAGCCAGAGCGAACCCCAGAACAGCGGGTCGCTCATGACGGTGGCGAAGTTCTTGAGCCCGACGAGCGGCGCGATCGCCGGCTTCAGCAGGGTCAGAGAGGAGACGAGATCGCACGATAGGCGAGCGGAAGCATGACGATCGCGAGCGTGAGAAGCATCGCACGCGAGCGGAAGCAGGCGAGACGTCGAAGACGAACGCCGCGGGGCAACGACGACGACGAGCGAGCGCGAATCGAGCGAGAACGCAGGAGACGCTGCGAACGCGAGGAGCGCGCGAGGAGCGGCGCGAGCGTCGGGACACGAGGAGGTCAGCGGAGGCGAGCGGACGGCAGATGCGACGGCGGCAACGGCGAACGCACGTGCCGGACGACTGCAGAGCGGGAGCGCGGGGGGAAGCGTGCGCGCAGCCGCGACCGCGCGCCGCGCGCGCGAACGCAGGCCAGAAGGAGGTGCCGAGGCGGACGTCGTCTGGGCGGAACTGGTTGTGATTCTCGGGAGGTCTGCGGCGGGAACAAGGCCGGCACGCTTCCACGGGTGGGGGACGCGAAGCGTGCCGGCAGCTCGCCGCGGAAGCGCGGGCGGCATTCGAATTACTTGTTCAGGAGCTGGGTCAGGCCGTCGGACGCCGCCTTGAGAGCCGCATCCGGGGTGGCTTGTCCGCCCGCCGCAAGCGAGAGCTGAGCCCCGAGGACGTCTTCATATTGGGCAGAGTAGGCGAAAATAGGGAAGGATTTTCCGGACGCGACGACGTCGAGCGCGGTCTTGTAGAAGGGATATTTGGCGAGAACCGCCGGATCTTCGTAGACATCCGAGCGGACCGGAGCATGGCCTTCAAGGGCGCGGGCGACCTCGATCTTCTTGCTCTGCACCCACTGGATGAACTTCCACGCCGCTTCCTGACTCTCGGGCGAAGTGTTCTTCGGGATACCCCAGCCCCAGCCGCCGCTTTCGCCGTGGCCGCCCGGCATCACCGAGAGGGCGACCTTGCGGCGACCGCCGGGCACTTCTCCTTGTTGTCGATCTGCGGCAGCATCCACCAATAGGTGACCATGCTGAACGCCTGGCCGCTGCACATCAGGCGCATGGTATCGTCGAGGGTGGCCGACAGGGCACCCTGCTGCGCGCCGTTCTTGATGTTGTCGACATAGAGGCCGAGGGCCGTCTTGCCTTCGGCGCTGTCGAGCGCGACCTTGCGATCGGCGCCGAGATAGGTGCCGCCGGCCGAGAACAGGTAGTTCGAGAACTCCATCGCGTTCGGATCGCCGCGCTGGCCCTGCATCGCCGCACCGGCGACGCCCGCCTTCTCCTTCATGAACTTGGAGATCGCGACATAATCGGCAAGCGTCTCGGGCTTGGCGAGCTCCTTGCCGGTCTCGGCCTTGTAGGCCTCCTTCAGCTTGGCATCCTCGATGAGGTCGGTGCGATAGATCAGCCCCATCGAGTAGTTGTACATGGGGATGAGCGGAAGCTGCGCATCGGTGCGGCCGAGCAGATCGAGCATCGCCGGGATGAACGGCTTGAGATCGAAGTCGGACTTCTCGACCAGCGGCTTCAGGTCGACGAGCCAGCCAGCGGCCGGGAATTCACCCGCCCAAAGGAAGTCCACCTCGAGGAGGTTGTAGTAGCTTTCCGGTGCGACGAGCTGGGCGACCAGCTTGTCGTGCATGTCGCCGTAGCCGATCTTCTCGAACTCGACCTTGACCCCCGTCTCCTTCTCGAAGTCGGGCAGCATCTTTTCGATGATCTGCGTCTCCGGCACATCCTCCATGAGCGCGTGGAGGGTGACGCCTTCGGCGAAGGCCGAAGGCATGGCGGCGAGCATCGTCGCCCCCATCAGGGCCGCGAGCGCGGTACGTTGGAAGGCCATCACGTTCTCCTCTTGCCTCTGCTGCGGCGGGCTCTCCGGCCCGTCACGACTACGCCGCGGGATGACCTCCCGCGGTCATTTCACGCTGCCGAACGTGAGCCCCTGCACGATGAAGCGCTGGATGAAGCGCGAGGCGATCACGAGCGGAAGGATGGCGAGCACCACGCCGGCCGAGACCTTGGCGATCTGAACGCCGTTCGAGGTCTGCAGCGCGGCGAGCGCGACGGGGACGGTGGCCGTGGCCGGTCCGCTCAGCACCAGGGCGAAGAGGAACTCGTTCCAGGCGAGAATGAAGCCGAGCACGCCGGCAGCGGCGATGCCGGGCAGAGAGACCGGGAGCACCACGCGCCAGAACGCGCCCCAGGCGGTGGCGCCGTCGGTCTGCGCGGCCCATTCGAGATCGACCGGGATACCCTCGAAGAAGCCCATCAGGATCCAGGTGAGGAAGGGCAGGTTCAGCGCGGCATAGACGATGACGAGCCCGGTCAGGGAATTCGTCAGCCCGAGCATGCGGAAGAGGGTGAAGGTCGGCAGCACGATCGCGACCGGGGGCAGCATCTGCGTCGCGAGCACCGCGAAGCGCGCCGCCGGCCCCCCGTTTTGAAGCGGGGCGAAGGCGTAGCCCGTCATCGCGGCGAAGGGGAGCGCGAGCACGACAGAGCCGATCGCGACCACGAGGCTGTTCAGATAATAGGTGCCGAAATGGTTGCGGGTGAACAGACCAACATAGTTCTCGAGCGTCGGCTGCGGCAGCAGATCGGTCGAGTAGGAGAGGCTTTCCGGCACGAGACTCGTGCGCAGCACCCAGAGCGGGGGCAACAAGACCACCGCCGAGACGATGAGCAGGCCGAGATGCAATCCGAAGCGGCGCATGTGGGTCCTCTCCTCCCGTCTCAAGCCGCTGCCAAAAGCGGCGGGCGGGGCAGGGCCTTGGTCGTCTCGGGGTCGAAAAGGTGCATCGGCAGCGCATCGACATAGAGTGTGACGCGGCTGCCGACGGGGGCCGTGAAGTGACGGCTCAGCCGCGCGGCAATCTCGATCGGCTGGCTTGTGCCAAGCTGGCCGATCAGGATGTTTTCGACGCCGAGCGCCTCCACCGCGACGACCGTGAGCTCGATCGGCTGCCAGGCCGGGTTGTGCTGCGTATCGTGGATATCTTCCGGCCGGAGCCCGAAGATCACCGGCTTGCCGGCGGCGCCGGCATAGGGGGCGCGGTGGCGATCCGGAACGGCGAGAGCGAGTCCGTCACGCGCCACGCTCAGCGCGCCGTCGGCGGCGCCTTCGAGGCGCGCGGGCACGAGATTCATCGGCGGCGTCGCGAGGAAGCGGGCGACGAAGGTATCGGCGGGTTGGCATAGACCTCGAGCGGCTTGCCGACCTGCATCACGCGGCCGTCGCGCATGATGACGATGCGGTCGCCCATCGTCATCGCCTCGACCTGATCGTGGGTGACGTGGATGATGGTGCGTCCGAGCCGGCGATGCAGCTTGACGAGTTCGAGGCGCATTTCGGCGCGAAGCTGCGCGTCGAGGTTCGACAGCGGTTCGTCGAGTAGGAAGGCTTCCGGCTCGCGCACGATGGCGCGGCCGAGGGCGACGCGCTGGCGCTGGCCCCCCGAAAGCGCTGCCGGTTTGCGGTCGAGATAGGAGGAGAGGCCGAGGAGCGCGGCGGCCTCGGTGATCTTCCCCTCGATGACCGAGGACGAAACGCCGCGCATCTTCAACCCGAACGCCATGTTCTGCCGCACGCTCATATGCGGGTACAGGGCATAAGACTGGAACACGACGGCGATGTTGCGGTCGCGGGGCGCGACGTTCGTCACGCTGCGCCCGCCGATCCGCAGGTCGCCCGCGCTGATGCTCTCGAGGCCCGCAATCATACGCAGCGTGGTGGACTTCCCGCAGCCCGACGGGCCGAGGAAGATCATGAATTCGCCGTCCTCGATCGTGAGGTCGATCTCGCGCACGGCGTACGCCCCGTTGGCGTAGACCTTGGAAACCTTGTCGAGCTCGATCGACGCCATCAACAAACCTCGGAACAGCGCAGCACGTCGGCACGGACGCGGAACGAAGACGCGCGCGGCACATCGGCCGCGCATGAGCCGCCGTTCGGCGGGGCGGTCCCACGGGAAAGACCCTGCGGGCCCGGAGGCGGAGGCTGATCCGCCGCGCTCCGGCGGGCAACGGGCCCGCCGGAACGAACTCAGTGTATGTTCACAAAAGCAAACATCGCAAGCGACAAAATGATCGAATTTGTTTCGTTCCCAAGTTCGATCTGCCTCAATCGCAGGCAGGCCCAGGGATTGGGCTCCGCCTGCGCCGATGGCACCCTCAGGTCATGTAGACGCCGCCGGTCACGTTGATGCCCTGCCCGGTCATGAAGCGGGCCGCGTCGGAGCACAGGAACACCACAACTCCGGCCACGTCTTCCGGGTTTCGAGCCGGCCGAGCGGCGTCTGCGAGACGTACTCGTTGATCACCTGCTCGGGCGTGATGCCGCGCAGCTCCGCCTCCCAGATGACCTCGCGGGACTGCATGCTGGTCTTCACAAAGCCCGGGCACACGGCGTTGACGCGGATGCCCTTCGCGGCGAGCTCCTTGGCGAACGCCTGGGTCCAGCCGAGCACGGCGAACTTGCTCGCGGAATAGTGGGCGAGCAGGCCCGCGCCCACCTTGGCGGCGAGCGAGGCGGTGTTGACGATCACGCCGTGGCCCTGGGCCACGAAATGGCGGCCGACGATCTGGTTGGTCAGGAAGACGCCGCGGGTGTTGACGTCGAAGTTAAAATCCCACTCCTCGTCGGTCAGGTCGAGGGCGCGCTGCATCGTCGAGACGCCGGCATTGGCGACGAGGATTTCGATACCGCCGAGCGCCGCGAGAGCCGCCTGGAACGCCGATTCGACCGATGCGCGCTTGCGCACGTCCACTTCGATCGCGACCGCTCCGCGGCCGATTTCGGCGGCGGTCTGCGTGGCGGCGGCGAGGTTCAGATCGGCAACCGCGACCCGGACGCCCTGGGCGGCGAGCGCCTCCGCGATGGCCCGGCCGATGCCGGCCGCAGCGCCGGTCACGATGGCGCGCTTGCCCGCGAATTCAGGCAGGTGAGGGGAGGCGGATGCGGTCATGGGGAAGCTCCTCGCTGCTGATGCGTCTCGGGTATACCAACAAAAATGAACGCTGCAATCGGCATTCGTGTTTGATTTTGTTCGCGTGGGATATGGTTTGCGTGGCGGCGACGAGTCCGCCGGCGGGCGATCCGCCTGTCTGTCCGAGGTGTCGCATGTCCGTGGAGACGAGAACGTCGGTGTCGGAGCCGGCCGCCAAGCAGCGCGGCACGGATCGCCAACGCATGCTCTCCCCGACGCGGCACGAGCGGATTCTGGAAATGTTGCGAGCGAGCGGCACGGTCTCCGTCACCGAGATGGCCGAAACCCTCGCCGTCTCCGACATGACGGTACGTCGCGATCTCGTCGAACTGGAGCGCGCCGGGCGTCTTGAGCGCGTGCACGGCGGCGCCGTCATCCGCGCCGCGGCACCGGCCGTCGCCATGGACAGCGAGGAACCGAGCTTCACCGCGCGCCTGGAGCAGCGGCGCGGGGCCAAGGAGCGTATCGCCGCCGAGGCCGCCTCGATCATCGCGGGCCAGCGTGCCATCGCGCTCGACGTCGGGACCACCACGTTCCTTCTGGCCGAGCACCTCAAGGGGCTGCCGCACGCCAAGATCTTCACCAACAGCCTGCGCATCGCGACCGCGCTGGCGGGGACCGAACCCGAGGTCTATGTCCCCGGTGGCCGCCTCCGCGCCGACGAGATGTCGCTGTGCGGGCCGACCGCCGTGGCGCAGTTCGAGCAGCTCTGGTTCGACGTCTGCGTCATCGGCGTTTCCGGCGTCACCAGCGCCGGCCTGTTCGATTATTCCTTCGACGATACCGAGCTGAAGCGCGTCTATCTGCGCCGCTCCGGCCTCAAGATCGTGCTGTGCGATTCGACGAAGTTCCGTCGCATGTCGCTCGTGCAGGTCGCTGCCCTCGAAGACATCTCCCTTCTCATCACCGAGGCGGCCCGCCTCCCGATGTCGCCGCCGCCCTGGCTCAGGCCGGGGTGGAGGTGAGGATCGCCGCCGGGGCCTGAGGCCGCCGGCACCGCCTTATCCATCCGCCTTCCTTCGCCCGCGGGCGGGCGCCGCACCACCAGGAGTTTGCGACATGATTTTCGAGTTCTTCGGGTCGAAGAAGAAGGCCGTCATCGCGATGGCGCACATCGGCGCGCTGCCCGGGACGCCGCTTTATGACGCGAAGGGCGGCGTCGCCAACTCGTCGACGGCGTCCTCGCCGATGTCGAGAAGCTCCAGGCCGGCGGCGTCGACGCCATCATGTTCGGCAACGAGAACGACCGCCCCTACGTCTTCAAGGCGCCGCCGGAAGGCATCGCCGCGATGACCGCCGTGGTCGAGGCCGTGAAGCCCGCGCTGAAGGTGCCGTTCGGCGTCAATTATCTGTGGGACCCGACCGCGAGCGTGGCGATCGGCGCGGCGACCGGCGCGAAGTTCGTCCGTGAGATCTTCACCGGCCTGTTCGCGTCCGACATGGGCCTGTGGGAGCCGAATTGCGCCGCTGCTTCGCGCCTGCGCCACAATCTCGGCCGCGACGACATGAAGCTCCTCTTCAACATCAACGCCGAGTTCGCCCACTCGCTCGATCAGCGCCCGATCGAGCTGCGGGCCAAGAGCGCCGTGTTCTCCTCGCTCGCCGACGCGATCCTCGTCTCCGGCCCGCTGACCGGCCAGCCGGCCGATCAGTCGCACCTGCGCAAGGGGAGACGGTGACGGACGTTCCGATCTTCGCCAACACCGGCGTCAACATCGATAACGTCCGCGACGTGCTCTCGGTCGCCTCGGGCGTCGTCATCGGCACCCACTTCAAGGTCGACGGCAACACCTGGAATGCCGTGGACGGCGACCGGGTGAAGCGCTTCATGGACGTCGTCGCGACGCTGCGCTGAGCCGCGGACCGGCGCGACGCGCGCCGACCGCCTTTCCCCACGACAAAGCGGCCGGCGGGACCCATCCGGGTGCCGGCGGCCGATTCGCTCCACAGGAACCGCACCGACCATGACCTGCGTCCTCGGTCTCGACATCGGAACCACCTCGACGATCGGGATTCTGATCCGCCTGCCGGATCAGGTGCTCGGCCTCGCGTCGCGGCCCGTCACCCTGTCGTCGCCCCACGCGGGCTGGGCCGAGGAAGACCCCGCCGAATGGTGGGCCAATGTCGGCGCCATCTGCCGGGAGCTCCTCGCCACGACGGGGATCGCACCGTCCGAGATCGCGGCCGTCGGCGTCACCGGCATGCTACCCGCCGTCGTGCTGCTCGGCCGGGACGGGCGGGTGCTGCGTCCCAGCATCCAGCAGAGCGACGGCCGCTGCGGGCGTGAGGTCGCCGAACTCCGCGCCGAACGCGATGAGGCGGCCTTCATCGCCAAGGCCGGCAACGGCATCAACCAGCAGCTCGTCACCGCCAAGCTGCGCTGGATCGAGCGCCACGAGCCGGATGTCTTCAGCCGCATCGCGACGGTGTTCGGCTCCTACGATTATGTGAACTGGCGCCTCACCGGCGAACGGGCCGTCGAGCAGAACTGGGCGCTCGAAGCCGGCTTCGTCGACGTCGTCAAGGGCGTGATCGACGACGACCTCGTCGCGCTCGCGCACATCCCGCGTGCCGTGGTGCCACGCAAGGTCGCCTCCCACGAGGTCCTCGGCCGGGTTCAAGCTGCGGCCGCCGCGGAGACCGGCCTCGCCGAGGGTACCCTGGTCGTGGGCGGCGCTGCGGACATGATCGCCTCGGCCCTCGGCGCCGGCATCGTGTCGGCCGGCGACGTGCTCCTGAAGTTCGGCGGCGCCGTCGA
The DNA here is from genome assembly GCF_009600605.1 of Segnochrobactrum spirostomi. Lineage (GTDB taxonomy): Bacteria > Pseudomonadota > Alphaproteobacteria > Rhizobiales > Segnochrobactraceae > Segnochrobactrum > Segnochrobactrum spirostomi. The sequence goes on from NZ_VWNA01000004.1 coordinate 24,958, forward strand.
TATCCTGACCGCGACCGATCAGGTCCGCCCCGACCCGCGG